>DATFPO010000063.1:0-18267 GCA_035264745.1 Solirubrobacteraceae bacterium
CACCGAACTCGCCGCCCGCCAGTTCGAGCGCGTGCTGACCAGCCCGTCGTCGCGGGCGGTGGAGACCTGCCGGATCGCCGGCCTGGGCGACCGGGCCGAGGTCCGCGACGACCTGCGGGAGTGGGACTACGGCGAGTATGAGGGGGTGACCACGGCGGAGATCCGCTCGCGGCGCCCGGACTGGCGGCTGTGGCGCGACGGCTGCCCCGGAGGGGAGTCGCCGGCACAGGTCGGCGCCCGGGCCGACCGCGTGGTGGCCGAGCTGCGCGAGCTGGACGGCGATGCCGCGCTGTTCGCCCACGGCCACCTGCTGCGGGTGCTGACCGCCCGGTGGCTCGACCTCCCCCCCGAACGCGGCGCCTCCTTCGCCCTGGACACCGCCGCCCTGGGGGTGCTGGGTTGGGAGCGCGAGAACCCCGCGATCTGGCTCTGGAACCGGACGGCGACCGCCGGCTAGGGGTCGCCAGCCGGCCCGTCCCGCTCAGCCGGGCGGCGGGGGCTGGGCCCCGAAGACCGGCAGCCCGGCCGGGCGCCAGTCACGTTCGTGCATGAGCTCGAGCCGGAACGTCGAGCGGGCGTCCACCAGCACGCCGCCCGGGCCGGTGCGCGCCTCCACCTGGAAGTAGCCGTCCTGGTCGGTGCGGCGCGGTTGGTTGAACACCGGGAGCGGCCTCCAGACCGTGTCCAGGCGACGGACCGTGATGCGGAAGCGCCCGCGGCGGCGGCGGGGGCGGACGTGCCCCCACAGCGCCACGTGGTGCGGGCCGAGGTAGTGCACGACGAGGGTGTAGGCGAACGCCGCCATCGCGGGCTTGGGCGTGCCGTCCGCCAGCTCGAGCCCGGAGCCGGACGCCCCGGATCCCGGCGGCGGGTCGCGCAGCGGGGCCTGGGCGAAGCCGCGCGCCCCCGCCGTGCCGTGGGCGATCCACTCGGCCTCGCCCAGCCACCGGGCCTGGCGGTAGAGGCCGACCGCGCGCCCACGGTCGGGCGGGTGGGTGCGATAGCCGTAGGCGCTGACGTAGACCGGCATGCTCCGCGCCAGCCGGCCCTGGGCCCGCAGGCCCCGCAGGAGCGAGGCCAGGCGCCCCAGCCGCGACATGGGCGCGTCGTCGGGTCCCGAACCGCTGGCCCATGGCGCGGCGGTCCCCGAATAGGGCTGATGCGCCCAGCCGTCGCCCGGCAGCGGGCGGAAGCGGGCGCAGCCTCCGGCGCGAAGCGCAGCGCCGCCGTCCGACGTGCAGGCCAGCGCGCGCACGAAGTGCAGCGGGGCGACCGCACTGACGGCGCTGCGCGGACGGGCCGGCCCCGAAGGGCCGGTGTTGCCCAGCAGGACCAGGCTGTGGGGAGCGGCGCGTTCGACGGCCGAGGTGGCGGCGTAGACCATCGCGCGGTACTGGTCCGCGGAGGCGACCGTCCAGCGACCGGCCACCCGCCGCCATTGGGGCCGCAGGCTGGAGGCCGAGTTGGGCCGGTCCCAGACGGCGAAGGCCGCGGCGGCGGGCAGCCCGCCCGACCGGCCGGAGTAGCGTCGGGCCACGGCGGCGGCGAAGCGCCCGTAGGCCCGTGCGTCGACGCCGCCCGGGCCGGACGCCCAGCGAGGCGGCGGGCCCGCCAGGTCGATCATCACCCGCACCCCGTCCCGGGCCGCCAGGCTGGCGAGGCGGTCGAGCGCCCGCCACGCGCCGCCCGGATAGGCGGCGGGGTCGGCGGCGTCGAAGCTCGGGGCCCGGCCGGCGCCGGGCGAGGGCGCGATCGCCGACCACCGCGCGCTCACCCGGACCCAGTCCACGCCCAGCCCGCGCAACGTTTCGAGCTTCGCCGCGACCTGCGGCGCCGGCCCCGAGAGGAGCGCCTGGTCGCGCAGGATCGTCGGCCCCGCGGGCGGCCCGGCCGGCGCCCCGCCGGCGGACAGCAGCCAGGCGACGAGCGCGCCCGCGATCAGCGCCGCGGCGACGACGGCAAGCCACGGGCGCCGGCCGGATCGCATGGCGCGCGAGCGTAGCCGCCCGCGGCGCCGCTCACGACCCCAAGGCCCGATTACGAGTTGGTGACCGCTCGCCGGCGGCCCCTCGCGGACTCCCGAGCGCTGGCATAGGCTGGCCCGGTGACCTCGCGAGCAACTCTCGCCCTGATGGCCGCCGGCACGATGGTGACGCTCGGCGCCTCGTGCGGTGGAGGAGGCGCGGCGACGCCGACCGGCCGGACCGGAAAGACCGCCACCGCCCCCACGCCCGAGCACCCCGTGGTCATTCGGGTCAACGGGAAGCGTCGGGTGGTCACCCTGTCCAAGGTGAGCTTCCCCTACTGCCGCACGCGAACCGATGTGTGCGCGGCGATCCGCGGCGCCAACTTCCGTCGGCTGTCGCCGGTGGGCAAGCGGGCGGTGGTCGAGGCCCGCCGGCGCAAGCGGGCGCGCCTGGCGGCGGCCCGCGCGGCCGCGCGCCGCGCCGCCGAGATCGAGGCGGCCCGCCGCGAGGGGGCCCGCCGCGAGAGCGAAAACCGGCAACGGTACGAGCCGGGCAATCAGGCGCCGCCGACTCCGCAGCCCCAGCCGGAGGGGACGACCACCGGCTAGCCGCCGCCGGCGGCGCTCGCCCCGGCGGTGGGCAGGGCGGGTCGCGCCTGCCGGCGGCGCGCCCGGCGCGAGCGCCCGAGCGAAACGCACAGCAGTGCGACCGTCGGCGCCCAGACCACCACCTCCACGACGTCGGCTGACACCGCCGCCGCGCCTCGGAACGACAGGTAGAGCGCGGAGGCGGTGGCGCACGCCCACAGCAGCCCGGGCTCGGGGGCCACGCAGAGCAAGGGCAGCACCCAGAGCAGGTACCACGGCTGCACCTGGGACGAGGCCAGGAGGGTCGCGCCCAGCAGCAGGGCGGCATGGCGGCAGGCGCCGGTCAGATCGCTGGGAGGCCTGTGCGCGCTGAACGCGACGGCCGCGGCCAGCCCGGCGAGGAGCAGCACCCGGGCCGGGGTGACGCCCAGGCCGGTCGCGAGGAGCCAGCGGTAGGGACCCGCGCCGGAGGCCTCGTGGGCGAAGTGTCCGACCGAGCCCAGCGCGGCCGTGCCGGCGCCGGCGTAGGGACCGTAGAGGACCACGGCGGTGACGGCGAAGGCGGCCGCGAAGCGCGCCGAGCCACGACGCAGCATGAACGGAGCCAGCACGACCGGCACGAATCTGGCCAGCGCGGCGCAGGCGAGGGCCACCCCGGCCGCGGCGCGGCGTCCGCGGTCCCAGAGCAGCAGGGCGGCCAGCATCGGCACCAGGACGAGCGGCTCGGGGTGCCCGCTGCCCGCGATCTCCACCACCGCCAGCGGGTGCCAGGCGTACAGCGCCACCCTCCCCGGCGAAGCACCGGTGCGCCGCAGGGCGACCAGCACCAGCGCAACCACGCCGACCTCCAGCGCCAGCCAGGCCAGCTTGACCGCCACCACACCCTCGCCCGCGACCCGATTGACCGCCAGGAAGGCGAGCTGATCGACGGGCGGATAGAGCGTCCTCACGTACGGGCGATTGAGCTCGGTGAAGATCGAGTAGTCGCGCAGGGGCACGAGCGCCCGCGAGGCCGGTGCGTACGCGTACGGGTTGATCCCCGCCGCCTGCACCCGCCCGTCCCACACGAAGCGATAGGCGTCGTCGGACAGCGTGGGGGCGTCGAAGGCGACCAGCAGGCGGGCCGCCAGCGCCACCGCCAGGACGATGGCGACGTCGCGGTGCCGGGCGCGGCGCCACAGCGCCAGGGACGCCAGCCCGCAGGCGGCCAGCATCGCGCCCGCCAGCCCCACGTACCGCCGGTTGTCGACCACCAGGTCCACGGTGTCGTGCACGCCGTAGGCGGCGGCGAGCATCACCGCCCCCAGAATCGCCACGGCGAGGGTCCGCCGCCGGTCGCCGCCCGGCCGGCTCGGGGCGCTGACGGGCACGGCCGCCATCGTCACACACCGGCGGTGACGATTCGACTACGCGGCGCTCGAAGTGGGCGCGGGCGCGGGTAGGCTGCGTGCCTTGACCGGCTCAGCGGGGAGGGGCAGCGACGGCCCCTGCGTCGTCGTGGTCACGCGGGCGCCCGGCTCGCCCGCGGCCAAGACCAGGCTGGCCCAGGGCATCGGCGACGCGGCGTGCCGGCGCCTCCAGGAGGCCTTCCTGGAGGACACGCTGGCTTGGGCCGGCGCGCTCGGGGCTCATCGGGTGCTGTCGGTCCATCCCGCCGGCGATGCCCCCGAAGTGGCGGCGCGCGCCCCGGGGTGGACGGTGGTCCCGCAGGTCGAGAGCGACTTCGGCGAGCGCATGCGTGGAGCCGTCAACGCGGGCTTCGCCGCCGGAGGCGCCCCCGTGGCGATGATCGCCACGGACAGCCCGACGCTTCCTCCCGAGCGGATCGAGCAGGCGTGGCGCGCGGTGACCTCGGGCGGCGCCGACGTCGCGCTCGCGCCCGCACATGACGGGGGCTGGGTCCTGATCGCCTCCCGCGACCCCTTGGCCCCCGGCTGCTTCGAGGGCGTGCGCTGGAGCGCGGGCCGCACGCTCGCCGACACCCGGTCCGCCATGGCCCGCCACGGGCGCCGGACGGCGCTGCTGGACTCCTGGTACGACGTGGACACGGTGGACGACCTGGAGCGCCTGGCCGCCGACCTGCGGGCCGGAGCCGCCAGGCGCCTCCCCCGGACGGCGGCCGCCCTGGCGCCGTCGGCCCGACCGGGCGCGTGAGCCGGCGAGCGCAACGTTTCGCGCTGTTCATCGACTGACCCGGAGAGGGCAGTACGCTCGCCGCATGGCCGCCTCCGACGTCACCTCGCGCGCCGCATCGCCGGGCCACCGGACCGCGGCGCTCGACCGGGTCCCCTGGACGCTGGTGCTGCGCACCGGGCTCGGCGCGCTGTTCGTCTCGGTGTTCCTCGAGAACCTGGTCAAGGGCCTCTACACCCCGCGGGGATACGCTGGGCTGATCAACGGGTACGCCAACGACCCGCATGCGACCGCGCCGGGCTTCTGGCGCCACGGGGTCATGCCGTTCATCGCCGGGCACGCCTCGTTCTTCGCCCCGGTGCAGGCGGCATTCGAGCTGGCGCTCGGGGTGGCCCTGGTGCTGGGCCTGGCCACGGGGCTCGTGGCGCTGCTGGCGGCGGGCCACCTGACCATCCTGTGGTTCTCGGAGCTGGGCATCTTCTGGGTATGGGAGCTGCTGGCGCTGATCATCGTCGCCGCGGTCGTTGGCCTGGCCACGCTGCCCCGCCTCGCCGGTCCGGGTCGGGGGGTTGCCCATCGGCTGCTGGGGCCGCCCCTGTTCGAGGGCATGTCGATGCCGGGACGGCTGGCGGTGGCGGTGGCCGCGGGCGCCGCCCTGACGGCGGCCCTGCTGCTGTCCAGGACCGGCGGAGCGGCCCACTACCTCACGCTGGCCCCGGTCTCGGGCGCGGCCCTGGCGCTGCTGATCGCCGGGCTGGCGCTGCTCGATCGGCGCCGCAGCGATTCGTCCCGGTGAGCCGCGTGGACCTGCTCGACGCCGCCGGCGCCCCGCTGGGGGCGGCCGCGTACTACGCCTCCGACGGGAGCGCGTCGCCGATCGTCCGGGCGCTGGCGCAGGTGCCCGAGCTGCTGGAGGTGACCGGGCCCTTCGTGTCCCGGGTGTTCGGGCCCACCTCGATCGACCCGCGCACCAAGGAGCTGGTGGTCCTGCGGGTGTCGGCGCGCAACGGATGCCGCTACTGCGTGGAGACCCACACGGTGGCGGCCTGGGACGCCGGCCTCTCGGTCGAGGAGACCGGAGCGCTGTGCGGCGACGGCGACAACCTGGACGAGCCCGATCGGGCGCTGGTGCGATGGTGCGACGCGGTGGCCGATCGCGGTCCGGTGCCCGACGAGGTGGCGGAGGAGATGCGCCGCCGCCTTCCCGAGCACCAGATCGTCGAGCTGACGCTGCTGGCCGCGTCCACCGTGATGCTCAACCGCTTCTGCACTGCGCTGGAGCTGCCCACCAGCCCCGCCACCCTGGCCCGCCTGCACGAGGCGGGGTTGGGATGAGCACCGCCCAAGCCCTGAGGGCGGCGATCGACGCTGGACGGGTGGCCGATCGCCTGTGGCTGTACTCCAACTACCACTGCAACCTGCGCTGCTCGTACTGCCTGACCGAGTCGGCACCGGAGGTGCCCCGCCGGATCCTGGCGCCCGACCAGATGGTCGAGGCGGCGGATCAGGCGCGGGCGCTGGGGTTCCGGAGCCTCGGGGTGACCGGCGGCGAGCCGTTCCTGATTCCCGAGATGCCCGAGATCCTGGCCGAACTGGCCCGGCGCCTGCCGGTGGTGGTGCTCTCCAACGCCACGCTGTTCACCACTCGGCTGGTGGAGCGCATGCGTCCGCTCGCCGAACTGCCGGTGTCGGTCCAGGTCTCGCTCGACTCGGCGGAGCCGGATGTCAATGACGAGATGCGCGGCCCGCGCAACTTCGCCAGGGTCCTGGACGCCGTCCCCCGGCTGGTGGCGATGGGCGTGCCGGTCCGCATCGCCACCACCGGGGACCACAACACCCCCGAGGAGATGGAGCGGCTATGCGCCCTGCACCGGTCGCTGGGCGTGTCCGACGCCGACCACGTGGTGCGCCCGGTGGTCCGCCGGGGCCGCGCGGCCATCAACTGCATGGGCGTGGTGGCCAGGGCGACGGACCTCCACCCCGAGCTGACGCTGACCGCCGACGGGGCGTTCTGGAGCCCCTTCGCGCCAACCGTAGAGGGGGGACGGGTGGATCTGGACCTCCTGGTCTCGCGCCAGCGGCTGCCCCTCGAGGCACCCACCCGAGCGTGGCTGGCGCTGGCCGACGGCCGGCCGCCGGGCGCCGACTCCGCGCTCAACATCCGCTGAGCGTGACCCCGGCCGCCCGGTTCGGGCGGCGGGCGAGGGCTACGCCGCCTCCTCGCGCCCCGGCGCCGCTTCCCGGAGGCGCAGCGGCCCCAGGCCGTAGCGGGCCATCGCGGCGACGAAGCACACTCCGGCGCGCAGGCTGGCCCGCAGCGAGCCGGAGACCTTCGAGCGGCCGGCGACGCGGCGGCGGACGTCCACCGGCACCTCCTGCACCCGCAGACCCGACCGGGCCGCCTTGAGGACGACTTCGACGGGCCATCCGTAGGTGCGCGACTGGATCTCCAGCGCCAGCAGCCGCTCGCGGCGCACCGCCCGCATCGGACCCAGGTCGGTGACCGGAACCCTCCACAGCGTCCTGATCATCCAGGAGAAGAGACGGTTGGCGGCCAGCTGGTGCGGGCGCAGCGCGCCGGGCTCGCGGCGGCCGAGGACCCGAGAGCCGAGCACCAGGTCGGCGCGGTCGGCCAGCACCGGACCGGCCAGGCGCCCCAGCGCGGCGGGATCATCGGAGCCGTCCCCGTCGCTGAACACCAGCACCGAGCCCGCCGGTGCGGCCCGGGCGCCCGCCACGCAGGCGCTGCCGTAGCCCCGCCGCGACTCCCGGACGACGCATGCCCCGGCCGCCGCGGCCCGCTCGGCGGTGGCGTCGACCGAGCCGTTGTCGACCACCAGGACGCGGTCGGCGTTGGCTCGCGCCCCGGCCACCACGGCCCCGATCGCGTCCTCTTCGTCGAGGGCCGGGATCACCACGCACACCGACCCGTCCACGGAGGTGCCTAGCGCGGCTCCACGTCGGCGAGCGCGCGGGCCAGCAGCAGCGGTACGCCGAGGGCGACCAGCGCCGCCAGGGCCCAGAACGTCCAGGACCCGACCAGGCCGGGACGGAACAGCGCCGCGCGCCGGAAGGTCAGCGGCAGCTGGGACAGGACCGACTGCGGGTGCTCGCGGAAGAAGCGCAGCGAGAGCGCGTAGCCCTCGATCTCCTTGCCTGTGCGGACCAGCCGGCTGCCGGGGACGCTCTCGGCCCGCCCGCCGGTCAGGTTCACCGCATGGGGGCCGAGATTCCGGATGCACACGTCGATCCGGCGCGCGCCGCTCACCTTGCCGACCCTGACCTTGAGCGGCTGTCCACCGCGCCGGCCCGGCGGCACCGCGCCGCGGCCCAGCAGCTGGCCGGAGCGGCTGCTCACGACCCGGACGCCCAGGCCGCCCGGCACGACCGGCGGCGGTCCGGGGATCAGCTCGACCGCTTGGAAGGGCGCCTCGGCCCGCAGGGCCTGCTGGCAGGCCTGGCGCCCGGGATCGACCTGCACGACGGGTCCCAGGGGCGGCACGCCCGGAGTGAAGGCGAGGTCCCGGCGGCCGATCGCCGCCGCGGACACGACCCCGGCGATCGCCAGGGCGGCCAGCGCCAGCAGGACCAGCGCCCCGGCGGCG
Source organism: Solirubrobacteraceae bacterium (assembly GCA_035264745.1). Classification (GTDB taxonomy): domain Bacteria; phylum Actinomycetota; class Thermoleophilia; order Solirubrobacterales; family Solirubrobacteraceae; genus DATAEY01. Next base: position 8,293 of record DATFPO010000063.1, read on the forward strand.
GCACGGCGGCTAGACATAGAACCTCACCGCCACCAGCCCGAGCGAGAACAGCTGCAGGGCGAACAGGCCCCCGAGCACCGCGCCGGCCGCGAGACCTCGCCAGCGGACCCGCAGGCTGGCCACGGCGGCGGCGGTCAGGATGCCTCCCAGCGGCAGCAGGGGAAGCAGGTACCGGCCCTGGATGAAGGATTGGCGCTGGTCGGCGAACTGGCGGAACTCGGCCCAGTGCAGCACGGCCACCAGCGTTACCGCGGCCAGGGCGAGAAACGCCAGCACCAGGGTGTCGAGCGGGAACCGGCGCCGGGCGATCGCCACCCCACCGGCGACCACGATCGCCACCGAGGTCACGGCCAGCAGCACGTAGACCGGGGCCGGGAACTGGATCTCCAGCCATCCGAACGCAGCCCACCCGGTGCGAATCCAGATGTCATAGCCCTCGAAGGCGGCCAGGTGCGGAATCGGCTCCTGGAAGGGGAGGTTGGGCAGGTAGGCCTGCCAGAGGTAGTCGACGAAGCGCAGCACGTCCTTGGGGCGGAAGGTCAGCACCGTCCCGATGCGACCCGAGGTGGCCACGACCGCTGCCGCCAGGGCGAGCGCCCCGCCGGTGATCAGGACGGCGATGCGGCCGCTGCCCACCTGTCGCCCCCGGAGCGCGCGTCGGGCCGCCACCAGCAGGGCGAACGCGACGGCGGGGATCAGGGCGACCGAGCTGGCCTTGACCAGCAGGGCCGCCACCGCGGCCGCCACCAGCGCCGCCGCCCCCAGCAAGCCGGCCCGGCGGCGCAGCAGCCGAACCCCGAGCCAGAAGGTCAGCGCCCACAGCGGAATCAGGCCGGCGTCCGGGTTGATCGAGGCGGAGATGAACGAGGCCATGGGCTGGAGGCCGACGACCCCCGAGGCGATCAGCTGGGCGAGCCGGTCGCCGCCGGTGAGCTCGCCCACGAGCAGCCATGTGGCGACCACCGCCGCGGCCAGCAGCAGCGCGGACCACATCCGCATGGCGTACAGCCGGTCGAAGAAGTCGCCGGCGTAGGCCGCGTAATAGGGAAGCGCCTCGTAGGCGTAGTAGAGCGGGGGGTTGCCGGCGGCGGAGTTGGGCCCCCCGCCGTCCGAGCGGTCGCCGGCGCCGAGCCGGGCGCTCTCGCTGCGCCAGCGGCGCTCGACGGCCGGATCCCATTCCGACTTGACCGCCGGCTCGGCGTACTGCCACTGCTGGTGGGAACGGTCGCGTGCGAGCCGCTGCTCGCGCGAGTACCCGCGCTCGCGGCCCGAGACCTCGTCCGGCTGGGGGACGTCGAAGCGCTCGGCCAGCACCTGGGCGTAGGCGATATGCGAGGGCTCGTCCGGGGACTGCCCACCGGGCATGAACAGGGCCCAGGCGAACCCGAGCAGGACAGTGGCGACCGCCAGGGCGGTCAGGGGCCGCGGGGGCCGGCGCCCCCTCGCGCGCAGCGAGCGTTCGAGCGGCTGCGGGCGGGTCGCGGCGGCGGGCTGCGCGGCCGGCTGCACGCGGGTGCTCAGGTCGCGCTCCCGGTGGCGGCACGGGGCCGCGCCGGCTCGGAGGGCGACCGCGCCGGCCGGGCGCCGTCGGCGGGGGCGGCGCCCATCGCGTCCAGCAGGTACCGGCCGACCCGGCGTCCGGAGCGCCCGTCCATCGGCCCGCACTCCCGCGCCGCGGCCTCGCGCCGCCGGGGGCCGTCACGGGCGGGGTCGTCCAGGTAGCCAGCCACGTGCTCGACCAGCTCCGCCATCGAGTTGGCCACGCGCGCCGCGCCGCGCTCGACCAGCTCGCGGGTGTGCTCGTAGTCGGCGAACTCCCTCGGCCACTCGGGGGCGCCCCGTGCGGCGCCGTCACCGGCCGACAAATGCGCGTCGGGAGACACCATGACCACCGGGCGATCGACCAGCATCGCCTCCAGGCTGGTGGTGGAGAACACGTTCACCAGCACGTCGCAGTGCTTGATCAGGGCCCCGAGGCGGGTCGTCTCGGTCGCGGGCATGTCGCTGCGCAGCCGCTGGGAGACCACGGTGGGCACGTCCAGGTGCACATGGGGGTGTCGGTCGGAGAGGCGCCGGTACTCGTCCAGGGGCAGGTCGTAGCCCGGCCGGAACGAGACCGGGTGCAGCCGCACCACCAGTTGCGCCGGGTGACCCAGGGCACCGTCGGAGACCGTGCGCGCGAGCGCCTCGGCCACGACCGGGCTGTGCGGGTAGCTGGCGGGCGACCGGGTGGCGAACAGGATCAGGCGCCGCTGCGGGTCGAGGCCCATGCGCGCGAACAGCTCGTCGCGGGAGGGCAGCCCGTCCGCGCGCAGGTAGGGGTCGAAATGCGGCACGCCTCCGACCAGGATCCGCTCCCGCGGGTAGTCGTGGTGGCGCACGATCTGCTCGGCCATGCGCTGCGACCAGACGATGGTCAGATCGGGCTCGGCGCCGCGATAGCCCTTGTTGGTGGGGTTGTCCCAGGCCAGCACCACCGCCGCGGTGCGCACGCCGCGCCGGCGCGCCTCCCGCAGGACCAGGGCGTCGGGCAGAAACCAGCCGGGGCTCGTGGTGACCACCAGGTCCGGGCGGTGGCGCTCGAACAGGTCATGGTGCAGGTCGCGGGTGAACAGACGCGCCTCGACGGCCAGCAGCGCGCGGCGCAGCCTCCGCGAGCGCCACAGCGATTGCAGCGCCAGGTGGATGCAGCGGGCGATCCACGAATGATCGGCGGCCACCTGGCCGCGGAACCCGTGGTAGTAGTCCAGGAAGGCGCGGCTGCGACGCGGCTCTCCGAGCGCGAAGGTGCGCAGGTTGTGCACCAGCCACCACCACCGGGATCGCTGAACCACCTGCCGGTTCGCGCGCAGCGGCTCGAGCTCGACCCCCTGCGCCGCAAGCTCTTCGACCAGGTATTCCTCGTCCGGATTGGGCGCTAGCACCACCACTCGCACGCCCGCCTCGGTGAACGTGCGCAGGACGTCGGTGCGAAGGAGGAAGCGGGCGGCAAAGCCCTGCTCGACTACCAGGAACGCCGTGCGCCGGCCGCCGTCGGGCGGCTCGGGTGCGGCCAGCTCTTCGCTACGGGTCATCGGCAGGCGGACCAGGTACGCGGGCTCGTCGAGCGCTCGCCGGCGGCGGCGGGCCGCCGCGGCGGCCGGGCCGGCCGGGCGGGAGACCATACCAACGGGTGCCCCCGCCTCCGTGTCACGCGGGTCGCCGTCCGGTCAGTGCGACCAGCGTCTGCCGCGCGCCCCGCGCAGCCCCTCCACCGCCGCCCGGAAGGCCCGCCGCTCCCGCAGCCGCAGGCGGGCGACCGGGCGCAGCAGCTGCTTGCGCGCCTGGCGCCAGGTGGAGGTGGCCAGGTACACCGCGGTCAGCCACAGCCCGCCCCAGCGCCCGACCGCGGGTCGGCCCGCCGCGCGGACCCAGAGCTCGCGACCCAGCTCGAGGGAATGGGCGAGCGGCCACGGCAGGCGCGCGCCGGCCGGCCCCGCGGCGGCGAACAGGGTGCTCCGCTGGCGGCGGCCCGAGACCGCCAGCACGTAGCGCCGTCGCCACAGCAGCTCCGGCACCTGTCGGAACTCGCCGGCCAGCGAGAGCCGGGCCAGCAGGAGCCGGTCGGGCATCAGCGCGCCCGGGAAGCCGACCGACTCCAGCGGCTCGGCCCGGAACAGCCCGTACACCATGTCGCCGGAGACGCCGGCCCGGCAGAAGCGGGCGAACCGCCGCCTGGGGTCGGCGATCCCGGCGGTGTCGAAGCGCCAGGGGGGCCCGGGGCGAACGGGCTCGCCGTCCTCGCCGATCCTCAGTCCGAGCGGATAGGCCAGCACCGCCTGCGGATGGGCGTCCAGCTCGGCGACCATCCGCTCCAGCCAGCGGGGGTCCCACACGTCGTGGTCGGACGCCCAGGCGAAGTACGCGGCGTCCGGATGGCGCCGGCGCGCCAGCTCCAGCACCCGCCGCCAGGTCCCGACCAGCCCCCGCCGGACGGGGTTGCGCTCGTAGGCGACGCGGGCGTCGCCGGCGTAGGAGCGCGCGACCTCGGGGGTGGCGTCGATGGAGGCGTCGTCGAGCAGCACGACCGCGAGGTCGCGCTCGGTCTGAGACAACAGCGACTCCAGGGACTCGGGCAGGTGGCGGGCGTTGTTGTGCAGCGCCGCCCCGAAGACCGCGACGGGCATCTAGCCGCCGGCCGCGGCGAGGGCGCGATCGGGCCGGCCCGACTCCGGCACGGCGGGGGCGGCGCTGCCCCGGCCGGCACGCTCGATCGCCTCGGCCACCACCTCGCCGGCCCGGCGGTCCATCCCCCCGGGGCGAACGAAGTAGCCCACGAACCGCCGGCGCTGCGCGCGTCGGGGGTCCTCGCCACTCAGGATGCGCGACACGATCCGCGCCGCCCCTTCGAGGTCCGGCGAGGTCTCGATGAAGCCGCCGTCCAGCAGGTGGTGGAAGTGGCCGCGCTCGACCTGTCCCTGGCGGTGGCGCTCGGAGACGATGCTCAGGCAGGGGCGGTCGGTGACCGCCGCCTCGAGGAACGCGGTGGTGTTCACACCGACCACCGCGGCGCTGTGGGTCAACGTGTCGAAGTAGTCCTGGCGTGGCCCCTCCAGGTCGGGACGGGCCCCGTCGGCGGGAAAGACCACGACGCCGGGCTCCTGGAACCCGGCCCAGCAGTCGACGTTGAGGGGATGGGGGCGGACCACCATCTGGAGCCGCTCGAGCCCGGGGTTGGCGCGCAGCGACCTGGCCAGGTCGCGCACGAATCCGCTCTCGTCTCCCGCGACCTGCTTGGAGGACCCGACGTAGAGCACGAACGGGAGCGTGGGGTCCAGGCCGGCCCGGGCGCAGAAGTCCTCGCGGCTGCGGGCCCGGTCGAGCTCGAAGTAGGCGTCGAACTTGGCCGCGCCGGTGACCTCGATGCGCTCGCGCGGCAGGGCGTGGATGTGCTCGGCCTCGTCGGCCAGCGGCTCGTTCCAGACCAGGACGCGGTCCACGAGGAGGTGGGCGGCGCCCTTGGTGGTCAGGTTGTCCCAGCTGCCCACCACGCCGACCGTCCTGATCCCCTGCTTGATCGCCGCCCGCAGGTACTCGACGTCGTTGCAGAAGGTGTAGACGTACGGGCACCCGACCACCACGTCGGGCGACGCCTGCGCCACCTGCGCGGCGATGCCGGGATCGGGCGGGAACAGGGTACTGAGGCGCCGGGCGGAGTGCCAGAAGCGATCGCGGGCCACCAGCCGCCGGCCCGCCCGGGTCCTGACGGCGGCGCGCACGGGGCGGGGGCAGTGGCCGGCGATGCGATCCGCCAGCTGCGGAGAGTTGTGCTGGGGACGCAGGTACAGCGCGTAGTCCAGGCAGGCGCGGGTGAGGTTGACCGGCAGCGTCCAGTGATCGCCCCGCACGATCATCCCGAGGTCGTAGGACCCGCCCTCGATGCCGGCGACGCTGGCCATCATCGCCCGCCGGTACTCCAGCTCGTCGTCGGAGCCGGTCTTGCGGATGAACCGGGTCAGGACCCGAACCTCATGGCCGCGGTCGGCGAGCGACGACACGACGGTCTCGAAGTGGCGGAAGAAGCCGCCGTGGCTGAGGGCGATGAGGATCCTCATGGCGCGGCGGCGCTCAGCCCGCCACCGAGACCAGACGGTCGTAAAGCTCGCCGGCTCGGGGATCGGCGGCCGGCGGACGCCGGGCGGCGCGCACGGCGCCCACATTCAGGCCGTTGACCGTGGGCCGGCACAGGACGGGCGAGAACTCGAGCCCCAGGCCCGCGGCGACCGAGCGCATGACCGCCTCGGTGTCGGCGACCAGCGCGTCGGCGGGCACGATCGTGAGCCGGTCGCCGTACGTCCGCTTGGCCTCCAGCAGCGACTCGGCCCGGGCGGCCCAGTCCTCCAGCGAGGAGTCCGGGCCCGAGACCACCAGGATCAGCCGCCCGTCCGGATAGTCCTCGAAGAACCCCCGCTGGTTGTCGGCTCCCAGCCCCAGGCCGGCGCCGAAGCCGGTCACCCACAGACGTTCGCCGCCGTAGAGGTTCTGGTAGTCCAGCCAGGCGTTGAAGTAGGAGGTCATGTAGCAGTCGAGCACCTGGCGCCGGGACTCCGGCTGCCACTCGGCCACGCAGTGGTCGAAGATCCGGCGCTGGAGCGCGGGCACCAGCAGGAACGGCGCACCGTCGGCCCCCGCGGGCGCGCCGTCGGCGGCTTCGTCGGAGGCGCTGCCATTGGCGAACGCGCCCTGGGCGGAGCGCTCGCGCAGCGCCTCCCACCAGGCGTCGGGGCCCGCGTCCGGGTCCAACCCGGGCCAGGTGCCGGGGCCGGGATGGCCGATGTCGAGCCGGTGGGGATGAACATGGCACTGGGGGTGGCCGTCGAGCAGCCGGTTGAGCAGGTCTCCGCCCTCGCCGCCGAGCTGCGAGATCAACGCCAGCGGCTGGCGCACCGGGATGGGGTGGCCGTCGTGGAGAACCAGCAGCGCCGCGCGTTCCTGCTCGCGGGTGGGGGGCGGGGGATCCTGCTTGCGACGGACGGGCTTGGAGGGCGGCGGGGTGAGCCGGCTGGGGAGGACGGGCTCGGGCTCGCGGACGCCGTTGGTCGCAGTCTCGAGGATCGCCTCGGCCACGGCGGCGCCCGCCGGCCGGTCGATGCCGTGCGGGCGCACGAAGCTCTCGACGAACCGGCGCCGGCGCGCCTCGCGGGCGTCTCGGCCCTCGAGCACGTCTGCCACCACCGAGACGGCGCCCTGGAAGTCCGGCACGGTCTCGATGAAGCGCCCCTTGAGCAGGTGCTGGAAGTGCCCGCGCTCGACCTGGCCCTCGCGGTGGCGGTCCGACACGATGCTCAGGCACGGCCGGTCGGCGATCGCCGCCTCCAGGAAGGCGGTGGTGTTCACGCCCGCCACCGCCGCGGCGTAGCGAAGGGTGTGGAAGTAATCGTCCCGGGGACCGGCGATGTCCGGGCGCTGCCCGCCGCGCGGGAACACGGTGATCCGCTCGTCCTCGAAGTCGACCCACACCTGACCGTTGAGTGGATGCGGCCGGACGACCACCTGGACCGCGGCGGTCCGCGGGTCGGCGGCCAGCGCCGACGCCAGCTCCCGGACGAAGCCGGTCTCGTCGCCCGCGACCTGCTCGGACGAGCCGATGTAGAGCAGGTAGGGACGACCGGGATCGATGCCCACCCGGGCGCAGAACTCGGCCCGGGTCATAGACGGCTCGAGCTCGAAGTAGGGGTCGAACTTCGCCGCCCCGGTCACCGCCAGGCGGTCGCGGGGGATGGCGTGGATGAGCTGAGCCTCCTTGGCCAGCGCCTCGTTCCAGACCACCACCGAGTCGGTCAGCAGGTGGAAGGTGCCCTTGGTCGAGAGGTTGTCCCAGGAGGCCACCACCGCCACGGTGGGGATCCGCAGCTTCTGGGCGGCCCGGATGTACTCGACGTCGTTGGTGGTCCGGTAGATGAACGGGCAGGCCACGACCACGTCGGGGCGCTCGCCCTCCACCACCCGGACCAGGCAGCGGTCGGCGGGAAGGTGGGCCTGCAGCCGTCGGTACGCGGCCAGGAAGCTGTCGCTGGCCATCAGGCGGCGCCCGGCCCGGGTGGAGAATAGGGCGCGCGCGGGAGGCAGCGACAGCCGGGCCATCCGCGGCGCGAGCTGGGATGAATTGTGCTGGGGGCGCGAGTAGATGGCATGGCTCGCGACCCCCGCCAGCCGGCGGACCGGCCGCGTGCCCATGCCGCGGCGACGCAGCAGGGCGAGGTCGTAGGACCCGAGGTCGTACTCGCGCACGCTGGAGAGCAGCCGGCGCTGGTAGCTCTCGTCGGCGTCGACCTTGCGCCCCCGGCCGCTGACCACCTTGACCTCGTGGCCCTGCTCCAACAGGTGGGCGGAGACGCTCTCCAGGTGGCGGAAGAACCCGCTGTGGGTGAGTACGACGAGGACCTTCATGGGCTGCGAGATGCTAGCCACGAGCCGTGATGGGCGGCCTCGGGCCCGGAACGCAGGCGCGCGCGGCGCGGCGTCATGCGGTCAGCGGGAGAACCCTCTGATACGTGTCGGCGGCGAGCCGCTCGATCGTCTCCAGGTCGCCACGGCCGAGGCCCTCCTGGCGCTTGAGCGGCGCGTCCAGGACCCCGTGGCGATCGGTCCGGAAGCTGGAGTTGGCCTTGATCGGCAGGCCGTTGAAGGTCGGCTCCAGGAGCGTGGGCTCGAAGTCGATGCCCAGGAACGACGCGATCCGCTCCATCGTCGGCTCCAGCTCCTTGAGCAGCCGCTCGAACGTGATCAGCAGGACCCTGTCGCCGTATCGCTCCTTGGCCTCGATCATCGCCTCGGCCGACTCCCTCCAGCGCTCCACTGAGGCCTTGAGGTTGCCGTAGCGGTCGGCGTTGTAGGCGACCGCGGACGCGTACCAGCTGCGGGGTTCCCGGACGATCGACATCAGGCGGCCGTCCGGGTAGTCGTTGAAGAAGCGCCGGCGGTTGTCCCGCGGCACGGCCAGCCGGGCGCTGAACCCGGTGACCCACAGCTTGTCGCCGTAGAGGTTGCGGTTGTCGACCCAGGCGTTGAAGTAGGAGGTCATGTAGGCGTCGAGCACGTCGCGCTGGCGCTTGACCGCCCAGGTGCGCGCGCAGCGCTCAAAGAGCGCCCGCTGTAGCGAGGGGATGAGCAGGAAGGGATAGGTCTCCAGCCGCTCGTCCTCGTACTGGACCCACTTGCGCGCGTACTTGGTGTAGCCCTGGAGGAACGTGCGCTCGACGTGGTACTCGCGCAGCATGTCGAACCACTCCCGCGGCTCGGCCAGCAGGTCCAGGGCGGGCCAGTCGCCCTTGTCGCGGGGGAATCCGATGTGCAGTTCGTGCGGGTGGGCGTGCAGCTGGCGGTGGTTGTCCAGCAGCTGCGACAGCAGCGTGCCTCCCGAGCGCTGGATCTGCGATATCAGCACGACGGGCTGGCGGACCTCCACCGGGCGCTGGAGGCGCTGCTCGAGCAGCCACTCGAACTGATCGGGCGGGACGAGCTGCGCGGCAGGGGCCTGCGCGCCCGCCGAGACGGCGGTCTGGACCGCGGGCACGCCCACAGGCTAGCGGGATCCCCCGGCGCTCCCGGTCCGGGCCGCGGTATGGTCCGGCGCCGGTCGGTCGATGGCGGACGAGCTGAAGATCCCCGCCTGGGGCGTGGCGCCCGAGCAGCTGGACCTCGGCCCGGACGAGGTCCACGTCTGGCACGCCAAGCTCAACGCGCGCTTCGCCGAGGAGGGGCTCCCGGTCCTGTCGCGCGCGGAGCGCCGGGAGATGAAGCGCCAGCAGGTGCCCAAGCACTTCGCGGGGGGGCGCTACCTGGTTCGCACGCTGCTGGGGCGCTACCTGCGACGCGACCCGGCAAGGCTGCGCCTGAGCTCCGGTCCCGACGACCGGCTGGAGCTGGACGAGCCCGGCGCGCCGCACTTCGACTTCGCCGTCGGCGCGGGCCGGGGCCTGCTGGTGGTCAGCGCCTCCCACCGCCTGGCTGTCGGCGTCGATTTCCGGCCCGACGACATGGACGTGTCCCAGCGCATGCGCGACATGCCGCCCCGCCAGGCCAGGGTGGCCGAATTCCTGTCCCCGGAGAACCGGGCGCGGGCGGTCGTCGGATATCAGGCCGAGCTGCAGGCGGCGCGCCGCCTGGCCCGCTACTGCGGACACGACGAGGGGACGCGCCCGCCCGAGTACCGGGTCGAGCGGCTGCGGATCGGCGACAAGGGCGTGGCGGCGCTGGCGGTCGAGGGCTGGGACTGGTCGTCGAGCTTCTGGAGCTACGGACGGGAGGCGGCGCCGGCCGAGCGCGAGGCCTAGGCCGGCCGGTCCGCGCCGCGGGCGCCAGGTGCGCGCAGCGCCTCGAGGTTTTCGAGCACCCGGCGGGCGGCCGCCTCGATGTCGACGCCCCAGTGCTCGGCCAGAACGGCCAGGACGACGCGGACGTCCGCCGGCTGGCTCGGGCGCTCCCCGACGCTCG
>DATFPO010000064.1:0-14838 GCA_035264745.1 Solirubrobacteraceae bacterium
GCCCGGTTCTTTCTCGTCGTCCCCCAGAACCGCCCGCGCCACGGCGCCGTGATCTACGACGAGGCGGTCCGCGACGCCGCCCAGGTGCGAGTCGAGTTGGCCCGCCAGGTCATGGCCCACGAGGGGATCGACGTGGTGGGCGACGTCGGCGATCCCGACCCGTTCGCCGCGGCGATGGACGCCATCGGCCAATACTCGGCCGACGAGGTGATCCTCTCCACCCATCCCGCCAGCCGATCGGGATGGCTGCGGCGCGACCTGGTGGATCGCGTCGCCGACGCCTCCGGGCTTCCGGTCCAGCACGTGGTCACCGACATCCAGAGCGAGGGGCTGACCTTCAGGGTGACCCTGGTGGTGGCCAACCAGACGGCTGAGAGCGAGCAGCTGATTGCGCGGCTGACCGAGAAGGCGCAGGAGTCCGAGGATCCCGACCTGTTCGTGGTGGTCATGCCGCAGTCCAGCGGCGCCGGCGAGGCCGCCGGGGAGGCACGGCGCCACCTGCGCCACACCCTGGAGTCGCTGCGCTCGGCCGGGCTGCTGTGCTCGGGGATGATCGGCGACCCGGACCCGTACACCGCCGCGATGAACGCCCTCCAGTCCTTCCACGTCGACGACGTCGTGGTCTCGACCTTCCCGCCGGCGCGCTCGGCCTGGCTGCGGGGCGATCTGCTCGACCGGCTGCGCGACTCGGCGACGGTCCCGATCGAGCACGTCATGGCGGACGACCGGGCCGAGGTGACGAGCTGATGGAAGCCGCCGCCGTCGCCCACGCCGAGCATCCGCCCGAGGCCCATCGCTCCTCCCGGGTCGAGCCTCAGCTGCTCGGGATGCTGCTTTTCATCATCAGCGAGGTGATGATCTTCGGTGCCTTCTTCACCGCTTACTTCTTCATCCGGGTGGTGCAGGGAGACCCGTGGCCGGCGCCCGGACAGGAGATCCCCACCGGGCCGGTGGCGGTCAACACCGCGGTGCTGATCTCGTCCTCGTTCACCATGCACTGGGCCCAGGCCTCGATCCGCAACGGCAACCGCTTCGGCCTGCGGGCGGGGATCCTCTCGACCCTCCTGCTGGGCATCACCTTCCTGTTCCTCCAGGTCAACGAGTACGTCCACCTCGGCTACGCCCCCCACGACAGCGCCCAGGGATCGATCTTCTACGGGCTGACCGGCCTGCACGGCGCCCACGTCTGCATCGGGCTGATGCTGCTGTCGATGGCCACCGTGCGGGCCTTCCGGGGCCACTACTCGCCCGAGGAGCACCGGGGGGTCGAGGTGCCCGGCATCTACTGGCACTTCGTGGACGTGATGTGGATCATCGTCTACACGACGATCTACATCCTGTAGGCGACCCCGGCTCGCCATGCTCAACCCGCTGCGCTCGGAGCCCGAGGCCTTCCGGTTCCTGATCTACGTCGCCGTCACCGCGGCCGTGGTCGTGGTGCTCGTGCTGGTGGGGCGGGCGGTCCTCTGAGCCGCTCCTCGCGCCATCTGCGGCCGATCCCGACGCCCAGCCACCGACCCGGAACCGCGGGCCCGGTCCCGCTGCGGCGGCCGGTCCGGCGCTCCCTGCTGGCCCGGTTGGACGACGTCCCCACGGCGCTGTGGTCGCTGCTGGGCGCGGTGCTGATCGCCGGACTGGCCTGGGCCCTGCTGGTGCCGCCCGCCGAGACGCCGGACGAGCCCGTCCACGTCGCCTACGTCCAGATCCTGGCCGAGGCCGGCCACAAGGCCAGCCGGGGGCCGCGGGCCGGCCATGACGTCTTCTCCACCGAGCAGAAGCTGGCGCGCCGGCTCTCCAACTACGAGGCGCCCATCTACCGACCTTCCGTGCGCCCCGAGTGGCGAGCGTCGGCATTCGCCCGCTGGCGCGAGCGCCAGCGGCATCTGCCTGCCGGCGCCCGGCGCGACGGCGGCGCCACCAACTCGGCGGGCGGCAACCCACCCCTCTACTACGCCTGGGAGGCGCTCGCCTACCGGATCACCGCGTGGACCGGCCTGTTCACGCGCTGGTACGCGATGCGGGTGTGGTCGCTGCTGCTGCTCGGAGTCGCGGTGGTGGCCACCTGGCTCATGGTGGGCGAGATCACCGGCGGGGAGCGCATGGCCCAGCTGCCGGCGGCCGCCCTGGTCGGGCTGCAGCCGGGGGGCACCGCAATCAGCGCGGCGATAAATCCCGACGCGGGAATGATCGCGGCGTGGGCGCTGGTCCTGTGGCTCGGCGTGCGCCTGCTCGTCCGGGGGCCGAGCGTGGGCGGCGTGCTCGCCCTCCTCGCCGCCACGCTGGTCGCGCTGCTGATCAAGGCCACCTCGTTCGGCCTCCTGCCGGCGGTGGCGCTGGCGCTCGCTCTGAGCCTCTGGCCGGTCCTGCGGAGGGGCTCGCTGAGCGTCCGCCGCCTGGCCGCGCCCGCCGCGCTGGTCGGCGCGGCGGTGGTAGCGGTCGTGGTGAGCGGCGCCGGCGACCGCCTGACCCGCGCGCTGTCCGGGGGCGGACACGCCACCCCGCGGGGCTTCCTGTCCTATCTGTGGCAGGCCTACCTGCCCAATCTTCCCTTCCAGACGCCGGTGCGCAACCTGGCGGCGTTCTGGGGCTATGACGTCTGGATCAAGAGCGCCTGGGGCAACTTCGGGTGGGCCGAGCTGCTGCTCCCCGCCTGGGCCTACGTGGCGATCGCGGTCGGCTGCGCGATCGTCGTGGTCGGGGCGGTCCTGGCCCTGGCGCGCCGTCGGTTCCCGGTCGAGGCCGGCGTGCTGGCTTTCCTGGGCACCGCCGCGGCGGTCCTGGTCCTGGGCCTGCACTGGGCGGAATACCGCCAATTCCTGGACCTCCACCTGTCCCTGCTGCAGGGCCGCTACCTGCTGCCGCTGCTGCCGATCGGAGGACTGGCGGTGGCGGCCGCGCTGGCCAACCTGCCCCGGCCCCGCCGGCCGCTGGCGATCAGCGCGCTGCTGGTGGCGCTGTTCGCCCTGCAGGTGTTCTCACTGGGCATCGTGATCGGCCGGTTCTATGCCTAGAGGCGCACGCGCACTCCTGCTCGGCGGCGCGACGCTGGTCGTGGTCGCGGCGATCGCCGCGCTGGCCCTCGACCGGCGCAGCCTGGCCTTCAGCAACGGGGTGGCTCCCAACCAGGCCGTCGCGACCCTGGGACCCGGACAGCGGGCCTGCCAGCGGCGCGTCCCGGTCATCGAGGGCTTCGAGCGGGTGGCGCCGACCACCGACACCGGGGGGCGTCCGGGCCCCGCCCTGGAGGTCGCGATCCTCGATCACGGCAGCGGGCGGGTGGTCCGGGTGGGGCGCGCGGCGGGGGGCTACCGGACGCGGATCAACTACCCCGGGGGCCCCACCACCGCGACGGTCGGCCGCGTCCGGCAAGGGGGGGCGATCGACGTGTGCGTGCGAAACGCGGGCTCGCAGCCGGTCCAGCTCGTCGGCACCGCGGTGCGAAGGTCCTCCCAGAGCGGCCTCGGGCTCGGCGGCGGGGGGCGGCAGCGCCCGGCCGGCGGCAACCTCGAACTGACCTTCCTGCGCGCGCGACCCGTCCCGCTGCTCACCGAGCTCCCGGTGGCCTTCCGCCGGGCCGCACTGTTCCACCCGCCGGTGGTCGGAGCCTGGACGTTCTGGCTGCTCGCCGCCCTGATCGCGGTCGCGGTCCCGCTCCTGCTGGCGCGGGCGCTACGTCTGGCCTGGCGCGCCGACCGCGATGAGGGCCGGGAGACGGTCACCGAGTCGTACCCTTGAGGGCCGTGAGCCTCGCGCCGTCGCCGGCTGCCCTAGAGCTGGGGTCCCATCTGGGCGAGGGGCTGCCGCCGCTGCTCCTGGCCCTCGCCTGCGGCTGGGGATACCACCGGCGCGCGCGCCGGCTGGCGGCCCAGGGTCGCCCGGTCCCGGCCTGGCGGGTGGCGTGCTTCGCGGCGGGGTTGGTGACGGCGGTCGCCGCGGTGAGCCCGCCGCTCGACGAGCTGAGCGAGCAGCTGCTGCTGGCCCACATGGCCCAGCACCTGCTCCTGGCCGATCTGGGAGCCCTGCTGCTGGTGCTCGGGCTGACCGGCCCGATGCTGGCCCCGGTGCTGTCACTGCCCGTCCTCGGCCGGCTCCGGGTGCTGGCCCACCCGGCGGTGGCGCTCCCACTGTGGGCGATCGACCTCTACCTGTGGCACCTCCCGGCCCTCTACCAGGCCGCGCTGCGGCACTCCCTGGTGCACGCGCTGGAGCACGCGATGTTCCTGGCCTTCGGGCTGAACATGTGGATGGCGCTGCTGGGCCCGCTGCCCAAGCCGGAGTGGTTCGGCAACCTGGCCAGGCTGGGCTACGTGGTCGCCGTCCGGCTGGCCGGGGCGGTGCTGGCCAACGCCTTGCTGTGGTCGGCCACCGTGTTCTATCCGTATTACGATGCCGGCGCGGCCCGCTGGGGCATCAGCCCGCTGCGCGACCAGTCTGCGGCGGGCGGGCTCATGATGGTCGAGGGCAGCCTCCTGACCATCGGGCTGTTCGCCTGGCTGTTCCTGCGCAGCGCTCGCGAGAGCCAGGAGCGCCAGGAGCTGCTCGAGCTGGCCGCCGCCCGGCATGTGCCGCTCGACGAGCGCCGGGCCGCTCGCGCCGTGTCCGCCGGGCGAGGCGCCGAGCTGCGGGCACGGCTCGAGGGACGCGGCGCTACTTCACCGTGAGCTTGCCCTGCATGCCGCCCTGGCGGTGGGCGTCGACGCTGCAGTAGAAGGTGTAGGTCCCGGGCTTCAGGGTGACGTGGAGCGTGGAGATCTGACCGCCCTGGCCGATCGGCCCGACCTGGCTGGCGCCCGGGCCCTGGATGGCGATGTTGTGGGGCACCGACGACTTGTTGGGTGAGTTGATCGTCACCGACCCGGGCTTGGCCTGTGCGTTCTTGAACGAGTACAGCAGCTGTCCGTTCGGGTCGGCCGGGATGTCGAGCTTGCCGCCCTGCTCGACCGCCAGGGGCTTCTGGCCTCCGCCGACCGCCGTGGCCAGCGCCCCGGTGTCCTTACCCGGCCGGTCGGCGACCGCCGCCACGTAGGCCGCGACATCCTGGGCATCGCGCCCGGTCACCAGCTTGGCCGGCATCGCCCCGCCGCGCAGCGGATAGAGGATCTGCTTCTCGACGATGCCGCGGACCGAGCTGCGCCCGAACCCGCTGCCCAGCGCCGCCTGAAACGCCTGGTCGAGGTTGGGGCCGACCTGGCCCTTGGTGCCCGCCCGGCCCAGCACGTGGCAGGAACCGCACTTGGAGACGAACAGCCGCTTGCCGTCCACCAGGTCCGGCTGGCCGCGCTTGACCTCGCAGCCGCCGACGGCGAGCAGCAGGAAGGCCCCGAGCACCAGGCCGGCGGGCCGGCTGAGGCGGGATGCCGATCCGGTCGCAGCCAGCCGCATGGGCGCGCAACTCTATCCCAGGGTCCCGGCCTCACGCGCCTCCGGCGCGTCGTCGGCGCCAGGCGCCGGCAGGGCGTCCAGACGCCCCCGGGCGGCAGCGATCACGCCGTTGGCCACCCCCTCCCACGAGTAGCGTTCGCGGGCCGTGGCCACGAGCGCCCGGCTGGTCTCGCGCCTCAGGGCAGCCGGCGCCTCGAGCCACTCGACGATGCGGTCGGCCAGCTCGTCGACGGCTCGCGGCCCCAGCCCGAACCGCAGCAGCGGGCGTGCCGGCGCCGGCACCGCCGCGGCCAGCGTCCGGGTCACCTCGGCCAGGCCCGAGTGGTGCGCGCTGATCGGCAGTGCCCCGCAGGCCGCCGCCTCGGCGGCCACCATCCCGAACGCCTCGGGGAAGGTGCTGGGGACCACCAGCGCGTCGCACGCCGGAAGCAGGTCGGCCAGTTCGGGGTGCTCGAGGCGACCGGTGAACACCACCCTCTCGGGCAGGTCCTGCGCGGCGGCTAGATAGGAGCTGCGCCGCTCGGGATCGGCCGCCAGCCCCTCCAGGAAGTCCTGGAGTTGGCGCAGGACGCCGGCCGGCCCGCCCTCCACCGCACGGCCCCGGGCGGCGAGCTCGCCCACCGCGCCGAGATCGCCACGGGAAAGGTCGGCGACCAGGCCCTCGGCCGCCTCCCGGAAGGCGCCGAAGCCGACGACGACCAGCCGGGCGCCGGGACGGCGGCGCAGCACCAGCGGCCATGCCGCGAGCAGCAGGTCGATGCCCTTGGCGGCGATCAGCTTGCCCACGAAGGCGACCAGTCCCTCGTCGCCCGACCCGAGACGGCCCAGCGCCCCCGCCGCCTCGGCCCGATCCCGCGAGAAGGCCGCCTCCGACCCGACGCCGCCGTCCTGCGCCAGCCGCTCGGCCAGGTCCCGCAGGCCGGCGGCGGCCTCCTGGCGGGTCCGGGGCGCGAAGGCCTCGACGTCCACCCCGGGCGGCCCCAGGCGGGTCCGAGCGGGGAGCTCGGGGTCGTCCATGGCCTCCCACAGGCTGCGCGCGGTGTGTCCCGAGCCCACCAGCACGGCGCGCGCCGGAGCGATGCCCTCGCGCGCGTAGGGCAGAAACCGGGGATGGGGCTTTACGGTGTACTCCAGGGCGCTGCCGTGGACCTTGACCGCGTAGGGAACGCCATCGCGGCCGTCCAGCGCCCGGGCCAGGATGACGGGCCCCATCACCAGGTGGTTGGCCAGCGCCGCCTCCGGCGCCGCCCGTCGCGCCACCTCGGCGACCGCCTCGACATTGGCCTCGAGGTAGCGGTCCAGTTGGGCGTCGCTGAGCTGGTTGAACGGCCGCGCCTCAATCCCCTGGTAGCGGTCGGCCACGTA
Source organism: Solirubrobacteraceae bacterium (assembly GCA_035264745.1). Classification (GTDB taxonomy): domain Bacteria; phylum Actinomycetota; class Thermoleophilia; order Solirubrobacterales; family Solirubrobacteraceae; genus DATAEY01. The sequence continues at coordinate 6,748 of DATFPO010000064.1, forward strand.
GACCGGGAGCAGCCCCCCGATGTCCGGGCGGTAGACGGTGCAGCGCACGACGTCGCGACGCGCCTCGATCTCCAGCGAGCCGTCGCGCCAGACGCCCCGGGCGTCCACGAAGTCGTGGTCGAAGGGCGCCGGCTCCTGGGACAGCAGGTGCACCTCGTGGCCTCCGGCCACCAGGGCGGCGGCCAGCTCCGCGTTGTACACGTTCGAGCCGGTCCCGCCGAGCAGGTAGCCGTGGAAGATCAGGATCCGCACCGGCGCGGCAGCTTAGGCGCCCCGGCCCGGCGATCGGCGTCCGACCGAACGTCGGAGAGGGTCCGGCGGCCGGCCGCGGAAGCCCGACCGGGCCCGCCGGGAGGCCGTCGGACCCGCTGGTACAGTGTCGCGCCTCGTGCCCCAGCGCCAGCTATACCGGCTCCGCGCGCCCTCCAGCGGACGCGAGCTGATCGTCGAGGCCGAGGCCGGCCGTGACTACTTCGATCGCGAGGACGGCGAACGCCTCGAGGTGGTGGGCAAGGTCGTCCCGCTCGCGCCCTCGGCCTCGGAGCTGCCGTGGGCGGTCGAACACCTGCGCTTCTGCAACTGGTGCGACCAGCTGGTGCAGAAGGACCTCAACGACTGCCCCCACTGCGGCCGCCGGATGGCCGCACTCGAGCGCTAGAGCCCCGAATCCATGCGTCTACGCGCCCCGGTGTCGATCTTCGCCGCCACGATCCTGGTTGCGGCGAGCGGATGCGGCGGCGCCGGCTCCCGCCAGGAGCAGCTCTCCAGCCCGGACCTGACGGTGCCCAGCGGGCCGCTCCCGGCGCCGCCGACCACCTCGACGACGGGGACCACCTCCACGACCTCCACCACCGGGACCGACACGACCGGGTCCGGCGACAGCGGGACGTCGAGCGACAGCGGTACGTCCGGCGACAGCGGCGGGGACTCCGGCGGGCAGGGCGCCGGCTCCGGCGGGACCGGCGCCGACCAGGGCGCCGGCTCGGGCGGGACCGGCGCCGGGTCCGGCGGGACCGGCGCCGGGCAGCTAGGGCAGTTCTGCCGCCAGAACGCCGGCGCCTGCTAGGCCGCCGCGCGCCGGCGTTCCCGATTCGCCGGGGTCAGCGGGTCGGCGTGGTCCGCGTCGGCGTCCGGCGGGTCGGCGGCGCGCCGCCCGGGGTGGTGACCATCGTCACCGAGTAGGTGAGCTGGGCCGGGCGGTACAGGCAGAAGTACGAGCGGACGGTCCCCGACTGGGTGTGCGCGGGCTGGCGCTCGGGGTTCGTCGAGCAGGGCGCCATCCGGCTGGAGCGCCATGAATACGTGGTGTTGAGGTTGGACACCGCCAGCACCGGCGCCCAGGTGGGCACCGACAGGGCGACCACGTACCCGCGGCGGACAAGCAGCGAGGTGTAGAGCGGGAACTGGACGGTCTGTCCAAAGTACGGCTGGACGGCGAAGTCGTCGCTCTGGGCGTTGAGCGTGTACTGCGGAGCGCCGCCACGGGTGCCCGCCGGGCGCAGCACCGCGAGGCGCACCTTCGCCGTGCCGCCGCCCTGACGGTTGAAGAACCCGATCTGGGTGGCGCTGGGCCTGCCCAGCCTGAGCGTGAAGGCGACCACCCGCCCGGTGCCGGCGACGGTGTACAGGTTGCGACGGTCTCGGGCGCTGGTCTGGAAACCGGTGGTCCGCGTGACCGACAGGCACGGGGTGCCGGGACAGCTCGGCGTCGCGCTGGTGCCGCCCGCGGCGCCGCCGCCCAGCTCCACGACGCGGGCCCCGGCGGTCGAGGGAGCCACTAGGCCCAGGGCCGCGATGGCGGCCAGAACCGGAAATCGGCGTCTCATGCCGTCATTCAACACGACGAAGCGGCCAACGATGCGTCGCCGCCCGCCGCGGAAGCGGGCGGCTATAGGATCGCGACGTTGACCGCCTTGGGCCCCTTGTCGCCGGACTCCTCTTCGTAGGAGACCTTGGCGCCCTCGGTCAGCGAACGGAAACCGTCGCCGCTGATGCCGCTGAAGTGCACGAACAGGTCGCGGCCTCCCTCATCGGGCGTGATGAAGCCGTAGCCCTTGTCGTCACTGAACCACTTCACTGTGCCAGTTGCCATTTGAACTCCCCTACGAGCGGGTGTGCTGCGTACCCGGAGGTCTTGCCGGAGCGACCTGCGACCGCCTGCACTTCATTTCACCGGGTGAACCCCGGCCTGGACGCGCGGAACCGTAGCACCACCGGCCAGAGCGAGTCAGCCTCTAAGCTCGTCCGCCGCGGCGGCGATCTCCTCCTCGTCGCCGGGCTCCGGCGTCCAGGGAAGCCGCAGCGGGTCGTCCTCGTAGCGGGGGATGACGTGGACGTGGAAGTGGAAGACGGTCTGCCAGGCGGCCTCTCCGCAGGAGTTGAGCAGGTTCACCCCATCGGCGCCCAGGCGGCTGAGGGCGCGCTCCGCGGCACGCCGCGCGGCGCCCATGCAGGCGGTGAGGTCCTCGTCGCCGACCTCGAGCAGATCGCGCGCATGCCGGCGCGGAATCACCAGTACGTGGCCCCGGGTGGCGGGCCGGATGTCCATGAAGGTCACCGTCCGCTCGTCGGAGTCGACCACGTTGGCGGGCACCTCGCCGGCCACGATCTGGCAGAAGATGCAGTCCTCGCCGGCCACGGCCCGGCAGCTTAGCCGTCCGCCGGCGCCTCCAGCAGCCGGCGGGCCAGCGCCACCGCGTCGTCGCGGGTGCGCACCTCGCCCGCGAACTGGGCCTCCTCGAGCGCCGCCAGCAGCCGACCGATCTCCGGACCTGGGGCAAGCCCGAGTTCCCCGGCGAGCTCCTGCCCGCGCAGCAGCGGTGGCGGCGGTCCGGCCGAGCGCCACTCCAGGGCCTCGCCGATGACCTCCCGGGCCAGCTCCAGATGCGCGGCGATCGCCGGCTCGGACCGGCGCCCGCGTGTGGCCAGGCGATCGGCGATCGACAGCAGCGTCACGTCGACCTCGAGCGGCTCGCAGGCCCGCAGATAGCGGTGCACGGCCCGCCGGGTCAGGGGGCGCTCGTGCACCAGGAACCCGAGACGCAGGTGATTGCGGACCAGGCCGGCGACGTGGGCGCCCAGGCGGGCGGATGCCCGCAGGCGCCTCAGCGCGGCCCGTGCCAGCTCCGCTCCCAGCTCGTCGTGGCCGACGAACGTCACGCGCCCCTCGGGCGTCCGGTCCCGCGTGCGGGGCTTGGCCACGTCGTGCAGGAGGGCGCCGAGGCGCAGCGCCCCGCCCCGGGTGAGCTCGTCGGCCAGCGGCTCGGCCAGCAGCGACGCCACCGCCTCGGCGTGCTCGCCCGCGGCGGGCTCGGGGTCGCGCTCCAGCGCGATCGCCTCGGCCAGCACCGCCAGCGTGTGGTCGTGGACGTCGAGATGGTGGTAATCGCTCTGCTCGACCCCGCGCAGGTCTGCCAGCTCGGGCAGGACCACCGCCGTCGCGCCCACCAGGTCCATCAGCTCGATGCCGCGCAGCGGGTCCGGCGCGCAGACGACGTGGCGCAGCTCGGCGAACACCCGCTCCGGAGCCACGCTCGCCAGCCCGGGGGCCCGGGCCAGCGCGGCGGCCGCGGTGGCGGGCTCGACGTCCAGGCCCAGTTCGCAGGCCAGGCGGGCGGCGCGGAGTACCCGCAGCGGGTCGGCGTCGAAGCTGCGCTCGCTGACCATGCGCAGGCGGCCCGCCTCGAGATCGGCCAGCCCGCCGTGGGGATCCAGGAGCTGGCCGCCCTCGAGCGGCTGGGCCAGCGCGTTGATCGTGAAGTCGCGGCGCGCCAGGTCCTCCTCGATCCCGCCCTCCAAGGGCATCAGGTCCACGTGCCAGGCGCCGTCGGGCGAGAGCACCCGCCAGGCCGCGTGCTGCTCGGAGAGGCGGAAGGCGCCGCCGCCGCAGGCTCGGGCCAGGACTCGGGCGTGGGCGCTCGGCTCGCCGGGCGCGACGAGGTCCAGGTCGACCGTCGGCCGGCCCAGGAGACGGTCGCGCACGGCTCCGCCCACCACCCACGCCGGCGTCCCCGCCAGGGCCGCCCTGGCCATGCGCTCGGCTTCGCTCATGCCGGCTGGCCGTCGCGGTGATAGACCCGCGGGACGCGGGGGGTGAGCCCGCAGCCGATCTCGTAGTTGATCGTGCCCAGGCGGCTGGCCATCTCCTCGGCGGTCAGGCGCTCGCCCCCGTCGACCCCGATCAGCACGGCGGGCGCGCCGGCAGAGACGTCCGGATCCGGGCCGAGGTCGACGGTGAGGTTGTCCATCGAGATCGTGCCCACCAGCGGACGGCGGCGCCCACCCACCAAGACGTCGGCGTTGTGGCTCAGGGCCCGGCGGACACCGTCGCCGTACCCGATCGGGAGGACGCCCAGGACCGTGTCGCTCTCGGCCACGAACCGCCGCCCGTAGCCGGCGCTCTCGCCGGCGGCGCGGGGCTTGAGATCGGCGACGTAGGAGCGCAGCTCGAGGGCCGGCTCCAGCTCCCGCCGCGCCGGGTCCTGCTGGAAGGGGTCCATGCCGTAGATCGCGACCCCGCACCGGACCAGGTCGAAGTGGGACCGCGGCTCGCGCAGCGTGGCGGCGCTGTTGGCGGCGTGCACGACGATGCCGGGATGGTCACGCCTCAGGGCGCCGGCCCAATCGGAGAAGCGGTCGAGCTGGGCCGAGAAGAACCCGCCGTCGTCCGGGTCGTCGGCGGTGGCGAAGTGGGTCATGGCACCGGCCAGCTCGAGGCCGGCGGCGGCCGCGGTCGCCTCGGCGACCCGGCGCGCCTGGTCGGCGTCGTGGGTGCCGAGCCGGCCCATCCCGCTGTCGAGCTTCACGTGGACGCACAGCGGGCGCTCGCCGGCGCGCTCGGCCAGGGCGGCGACGAACGGCTCGCGCCAGGCCACGACGTCCGCGCCGGCCGCGACCGCTACGTCAAGCTCTTCCGGGCTCAGGGCACCCATCACCAGCAGGCGGGCGTCGATCCCGTCCTGGCGCAGCGCCCGGGCCTCCCCGGCGGTGGCCACGGCGATCCAGGTGGCCCCGCCGGCCAGTGCGGCCCGCGCGCTGGGGCTGGCGCCGTGGCCGTAGCCGTCCGCCTTGACCACCGCCGCCAGGGCGCCCGCCTCGCCGAGCTCCCGCAGCAGGCGCGCGCAGTTGCGCTCGATCGCCGCCAGGTTGATCCTGGCCAGCGCGCGCAGCGGCACGGTCAGCCGGTGGTGAGCGCCTCGAGCACGTCGAGGCGGGTGACCACGCCGACCAGGCGCCCGTCCGCGACCACCGGCAGCCGGTTGTGCCGGCGCTCGGCGATGAGCCGGGCCGCCTCCTCGACCGGGGCGTCGGGCGAGACGGTCACCGGGTCCGGGGTCATCATCTCCGAGACTTTCGAGGCGAACGCCTTGTGGATGCGGTCCTCGAACCGCCTCAGCGGCTCGAGGAAGATGACGCCGCCGAGCAGGTCGATGTAGTGCGGCAGGTGCAGGTCGGCCTCCTCCTCGCTGATCACCATGTCGGCCTCGGTGACGATGCCCACGCAGCGGCCGTCGCCATCGACCACCGGGACGCCGGGAAGCTCGTGCTGGCGCAGCATGCGCACCACCGTCTCGACGTCGTCGTTCGGCGACGCCGTGACCACGTCGCGCTCCATGATGTCCGCGACCGCAGCGATGTCGGCAGGTTAACGAGGCGCCGGGCCGGCATCGGCGCGCGCCAGGGGTAGCGCCTCGATCACGTCGCGGGCGATGACGCCGTCGGGCCCCAGCCGGCCCGCCGCGCGCCGCCCGGCGGCCGCGTGCAGGTGGACGCCGGCGCAGGTGGCGGTGAACGGGTCGACGTCCTTGGCCAGCATCGCCCCGATGGCTCCCGATAGCACGTCGCCCGTCCCGGCGGTGGCCAGGCCGGGGGCGCGGCCGGCGCTGACCCCGACTCGTCCGCCGGGTTCGGCCACCAGCGTGTCGTCGCCCTTGAGTACCACGATCGACCCCGCGGCCGCGGCAGCCTCGCGGACGTGCCCCAACCGGTCGGACTCCACGGCCCGCGACTCGATCCCGAGCAGGCGGCCAAGCTCCCCGGCGTGCGGGGTGAGCACCGTCGGGGCCGGGCGGCCGGCCAGGTCGCCGAGGCGCCCGGCGTGGGCGTTGAGCCCGTCGGCATCGAGCAGCAGCGGCGTCTCCAGCCGCGAGGCCAGCGCGCGCGCCAGCTCCAGCGTCTCCTGCGACCGCCCCAGGCCGGGGCCCAGCACCAGCGCGTCGGCGCGCGGCGCCGCCTCCAGGACCTGCTCCAGGGCTCCCGCCCCCAGTGCCCCGTCGCGGTCGGGCAGCGGCCGGGTCATCATCTCGAGCAGCCGCAGCTCGAAGACGAGGTTGAGCGACTCGGGCACCAGTGCGGTGACGTAGCCCGCCCCCGCCCTGGCGGCCGACTCGCAGGCCAGGCAGGGGGCGCCGGTCAGCCCCCGCGACCCCCCCACCACCATCACCGCGCCCTCGCTGAACTTGGTGGACGCGGTCTCCCGCCGCGGGACCTCGGCGAGGACCGCGGGAAGGACGAGCCCGACGTCGGCCGCCATGGGCGCGCCGCGCGGGATGCCGATGTCCAACACCCTGACCTCGCCCGCGCAGGCCTTCCCGGGCGCTATGTAGAGGCCCGGCTTGGCGGCGTGGAAGCTGGCGGTCGCGTCGGCGCGAACCGCAGCTCCCTCGACCCGACCGCTGGAGGCGTCCACCCCGCTGGGGACGTCCACCGCCACCACCCCGCCCTCGACGCGGTTGATCGCCTCGATGGCGCCGGCGACCGGCTCGCGCGGCGCGCCGGCGAAGCCGGTCCCTAGCAGCGCGTCCACCACTCCGGCCGCCCCCCGGAGGGCGTCGGGCTCGAAACCGGCGGGCGGGTCGCCCGGCAGCCGCTCCAGATTGACCCGCGGGTCGCCCTCGAACTCCTCGGGCGGCGCCACGCACAGGACGGCCACCTCGCGCCCCTCCTCGCGCAGCACGCGTGCGGCTACCAGACCGTCGCCCGCGTTGTTGCCCTTGCCGCAGACCACCGCGATCCGGCCGTCCGGGACGCGCTCGGCCACGATCCTGGCCACACCGGTGCCGGCCCGCTCCATGAGGTCGAGCGAGGGGACACCCTGATCCTCGATGGCCCACGCGTCCACCGCTCGCATCTGCCCGGCGGCCGGAAGGGGCTGCATCCAGGGGGGCAGCTCGCCGGGCGCGCGACTCATCGCCCGGATGCTAGGTCAACCCGCGGCGGCTCAGGCGACGGCGGCGCGCCACCGGCTCACTCGACGGTCACCGTCTTGGCCAGGTTGCGGGGCTGGTCGACGTTCAGCCCCCGGCGGCGGGCGATGTAGTAGGCCAGCAGCTGGAGGGGAATCACCGCCAGCATCGGCTGCAGCATCCAGTCTGTGTGCGGAACCCAGATGGTCCGATCGCTGTGCGCCTCGATGTCCGGGTTGTCCTCGGTGGCCACCGCGATGACGTGCGCCCGGCGAGCGCGTACCTCCTGGATGTTGGAGACCACCTTGTCGAGCACCGGCGAGTCGGTGGCCACGCAGACCACCGGCGTCGAGTCGTCGAGCAGGGCGATCGGCCCGTGCTTCATCTCGCCCGCCGCGTAGGCGTCGGCGGCGATGTAGGAGATCTCCTTGAGCTTCAGCGCGCCCTCCAGCGCCACGGGGAGGCCGACGTGACGGCCGAGGTAGAGGAAGAACTCGGCTTCGAACAGTTGCTCGGCGATGTCGCGGACCTGGCCCTCGACGCCGGCGATCAGGACCTCCACGCAGTGGGGCAGGCGCTTGAGGTCGGTGATCAGCCCGGTGAGCCGGGACGGCTCCAGGGTGCCGCGAAGCTCGGCCATCCGCAGTGCCAGCAGGTACATCACCGCCACCTGGCAGACGAAGGTCTTGGTGGCCGCCACCCCGATCTCCAGGCCGGCGCGGGTGAACAGCGTGCCGTCGGCATCGCGGGTGGCCTGCGAGCCCATCACGTTGGTCACCGCGAGCACGGTGGCGCCCCGCTCGCGCGCCAGGCGCATCGCCGCCAGGGTGTCGGCGGTCTCGCCCGACTGGGAGATCCCCACCACCAGGTCCCCGGGCCCCACCACGGGATTGCGATAGCGGTACTC
>DATFPO010000065.1:0-15426 GCA_035264745.1 Solirubrobacteraceae bacterium
AGCCCCAGGGCTCCGACCAGCGCCACGGCAAGCGCACGTACGTAACCGAGTACGGGCTTCAGCAAGCGCGCGCCCTGGCCGCCGAATCCCACGCCCGCGCCCGGGCCGCGCTGGCGCGCGCCGCGCCGGCGGGGGCCCCGGAGCTCGAGCAGGTCACGGACTTCATCTACACCCGCAGCTCGTGACCCGCCTGCTCGACCGGATCGACCGTCCGCAGGACCTCCACGGGCTCAGCGAGCCGGAGCTCCAGCGCCTGGCCCAGGAGCTGCGCGAGGCGATCATCGAGACCATCGGGGAGATCGGCGGGCACTTCGGCGCCAACCTGGGCAGCTGCGAGCTGGCCGTGGCCCTGCACTCGCTGCTGGACTCGCCCCGGGACAAGATCCTGTGGGACGTCGGGCACCAGGCCTATCCGCACAAGCTCCTGACCGGTCGCCGCGACCGGCTGGGCACGATCCGCACCTACGGCGGCCTGGCGCCCTTCTGCTCGATCCCCGAGTCCGAGCACGACGTCATGGGCGCGGGGCACGCCTCCACCTCGATCGGGTACGCGGTCGGCCTGAAGGAGGCGATGCGCCAGGGCCAGGGCGCCGACGGCCGGGTGGTGGCCGTCATCGGCGACGGCGCCATGACCGGCGGCGTGGCTTTCGAGGCGATCCACCTGGCCGGCGGCCTGGGCACGCCGATCGTCGTGGTGCTCAACGACAACGGCATGTCGATCGCGCCCAACGTGGGCGCGCTGTCGCGCTACTTCAACCGGGTGCGGCTCAACCCGCGGCTGTGGCGGGCGCGCGAGGAGGTCGAGGGCGGCCTGACCCGCCTCCCGGCCGGGATCGGTGCGCGCTTCGAGCGGCTGGGCCCCCAGCTCAAGGAGTCCATCAAGGCGTTCTGGGCGCCCGGCCTGTGGTGGGAGGAGCTCGACTTCGCCTACATGGGCGTGGTGGACGGCCACGACGTGCCCGCGGTGCGCAAGGCGGTCTCCGAGGCGCTGGACGCCCAGCGCCCGGTGGTCGTCCACGTCGCCACCGTGAAGGGCAAGGGCTTCGGGCCGGCCGAGGAGGGCGACCTGGAGGGCATGGAGAAGTGGCACGCCGCCAAGCCCAAGTCGATCGCCAACGGCGCTCCGGCGTCGGCGGGCAAGTCGGGCAAGCCCAAGCCGCCGCAGTACACGGCGGTGTTCGGCGAGGCGCTGGTGGCGGAGTGCAAGCGGGATTCGCGCGTGGTCGGCATCACCGCCGCCATGAACTCGGGAACCGGCCTCAACCTGCTGCAGAAGGCACTCCCCGAGCGCTACTTCGACGTCGGGATCGCGGAGCAGAACGCCGTGCTGTTCGCCGCGGGCCTGTCGCTCCAGGGGGCCAAGCCGGTGGCCGCCATCTACTCGACGTTCCTCCAGCGCGCCTACGACCAGATCGTCCACGACGTCTGCCTGCAGAAGCTCAACGTCGTGTTCGCGCTGGACCGCGCCGGGCTGGTGGGCGACGACGGGCCCACCCATCACGGCGCCTTCGACATCGCCTACCTGCGCTGCCTGCCGGACATGGTCCTCATGGCGCCGCGCGACGAGGCGATGCTGGTGAACATGCTCCACACCGGCGTGACCCACGACGACGGGCCGATCGCCCTGCGCTATCCGCGCGGCGAGGGGGTCGGCACCCCGCTGCCGGGCGAGCCGCGCCAGATCGAGATCGGGACCGGCGAGATCCTCCGCCAGGGCGGTCGGGTCGCGATCGTCGGCTACGGGACCGGGGTGCATAAGGGCCTCGACGCCGCCGCCCTGCTGGGCGCTCGGGGTCTGGAGGTCACGGTCGCGGACGCCCGCTTCGCCAAGCCGATCGATACGCCGCTGATGGCCCAGCTGGCCGGCGAGCACGAGCTGCTGGTCACCGTCGAGGAGGGGGTGCTGATGGGCGGCTTCGGGTCCGGAGTCTGGGAGGCCCTGTCCGAGAGCGGGGTGGCGCCGCGCATCCTGCGGGTGGGGCTGCCGGACCGCTACGTGACCCACGGCAAGCCGGCGCTCCTGCACGAAGAGGTCGGCTTCACCGGGGAGCGGATCGCCGAGCGCATCGAGGCCGCCGTGGTCGACCGGCGCTCGGTCCCCTCGGGTGCCTGAGCCGCCGGGACATCGAACGGCCCGCCGGGGGCGGGAGCCCTGAGCTCCCGACACGGAAACGGCCCGCCGGGGGCGGGCCGTTCCGAGGGAGGAGAGATGTCGCTCGATCGAGCGGTGTCTCTATGGGGGAAGCTTCATGGAATCCGTTCCATGAAAGGGAATCCGTTCCGGTGAACGAGTCCGTTCGAACCAGGATTTTGGCTGACTGACCAGTCAGCTTGTGTGAGCAAGCTCACACGACGCGCCCTGCGGCCGGGTCACCCGGGGTTTCAGGCGCGGGGGCGCGATGACGCGGCGCGCCCGGTGCCCGGGGTCAGCGCCTGGGCCCGATGGCCTTCCAGACCAGGTGCTGCAGCTCGGACTGCTCCCGAGCCGTGACGTTGCCCCGCCGCCCGCGCGACTTGCGCAGGATGCGCAGGACCTCCTGCTGCTCCCGCCGGCTGAGGCGGTTCCAGCGCTCACGGCCCACCCGCACGACCTCGGCGGCGATCGTGATCAGGACCTGCCAGGGGACGCGACCGGGCTCCGTGCGCCGGATCCGGCTGGGGAGGCTGAACATGACTCGATCCTATCCACGCGCTCCGGCCGGGGTCGCAGGGGCCGGTAGCGTTCGCGCGATGCTGAAGGTTCGCCTGGACGCGCTGCTGACCCGCCGCGGCCTGTTCCCGTCGCGGTCGCGCGCCGCCGCGTCGGTCATGGCCGGCGAGGTCCGCCTCGGGCCCGACCGCCGCCGCGCCGACAAGCCCGGCCAGCTCGTCACGCCGGAACTGGCGGTGGCGGTGGAGGCGGCGCCGAGATATGTGTCGCGCGGCGGGCTCAAGCTGGCCAATGCCCTGGCCGCGAGCGGGCTGGAGGCGACCGGCCGACGCTGCCTCGACGTCGGCGCATCGACCGGCGGGTTCACCGACTGCCTGCTCCAGCACGGGGCCGACCAGGTGGTGGCCGTGGACGTCGGCTACGGCGACCTGGATTGGAGGCTGCGCAACGACCCGCGGGTCACCGTCCGCGAGCGCGTCAACGCCCGACGGCTGTCGCCGGCTTCGCTGCCCTACCGCCCGGACCTCATCGCCCTCGACGTGTCGTTCATCTCGGTGACCAAGGTGTTGCCGGCGGTCCTCGACTGCGCGGCCGAGCGCTACGACTGCCTGGCGCTGTGCAAGCCGCAGTTCGAGGTGGGGCGCCGGCGGGTGGGGGGCGGCGGCGTCGTCCGCGAGGCCGCCCACCGTCGCGAGGCGCTGCTGTCCGTCGCCCGCTGCGCGCAGGGACTGGGCGCGGCGGTGCTCGGGTTCATCCCGTCCGGGCTGCCGGGCCCGAAGGGGAACCTGGAGACGTTCGTGTGGCTGGGTCAGGCGGGCCGGTCAGGGCTCTGGGATCTCGAGGCCGCCGCCAGAGAGGCCGACCCGTGAGCCGGTCGGCCACCGTGATCACCCACTCCCGCGTCGAGGAGCTGGTGGAGCCGCTGCGGCGGGTGGTCGCCGCCGCGGCCGAGGCGAAGGTCACCCTGCGCCTCGACCCCGAGGAGACGCGCAAGCACGACGTCGCGCCGGGGGATGGCATCGTCACCGACGCGCCGATCGACCCCGGCGTGGACTTGTGCCTGGTGCTGGGAGGGGACGGGACGATCCTCCGGGCGCTTCGACTCTATGCCCGGACCGGCGTCCCGGTCTTCGCGGTGAACTACGGCGACGTGGGCTTCCTGGCCACCGTCGAGCCCGGGGAGATCGACGACGGGCTCAGGCGGGCGTTCAGCGGCGACTTCGAGCCGATGCAACTTCCCGCGGTGTTGCTGGGAGACAGAGAAGACTGGCTGGGGGTCAACGACGTGTCCTTTCACCGCAAGCCCGGCTTCAGCGTCGCCGAGCTGGCCTATGCGATCGGGCCCGACGAGGTCGGGCGTGTGCGCTGCGACGGTCTGGTCGTCTCGACCCCGGCCGGGTCGACGGGTTACAACCTGGCCAACGGGGGGCCGGTGATGGCCTGGGGGGTGGAGGGCTTCGTGGTCTCGTTCATCGCGCCCCACTCGCTGACCGCGCGCAACCTGGTGGTGGCGCCCAACGACACGGTGACCGTCCAGAACCGCTCGCGCGACTCCATCGACGTGACGGTGGACGGACGGCCGACCTGCGAGCTGGCGGCCGAGGACGCGCTGCCGGTGCGCTTCGTGGACGCCCAGACCGTGCTGGCCCAGATGCCGGGGTCGAGCTTCTACCACCGCCTGCGCGAGACGTTCGGGCGCCTCGCCTCCTTCCAGCGCCCGGACTGACTCAGGCCGCCGGACGCGCCGCCCCGACGATCAACGGTCGGACGATCGGGACCGCCCGCGGGATCTCCCCGCGATCCAGGTCCTCGATGCGCAGCGCCGACGCCTCGATCCTGGCGGCGGTGTCGCGGTTGCAATGGCAGCCGGCCCCGAACACCCTCCAGGGCCGCTCGAGCCGGTCCTGCCAGCGCGCCAGCCGTGGTTCGGGCGCCCGGACGTGCTCGAGGAACAGCAGGCGCCCCTCCGGGCGCAGGACCCGGGCGATCTCCCTCACGGCGGCGGCCGGGTCGGGCACCGTGCAGAGGACGAGGGTGGCCACCACGGTGTCGAACCGATCGGCCTCGAACGGCAGTCGCTCGGCGGTCGCCTCGACCACGCGGATGCCGGGACCGGCGCCCAGCTTGGCCCGCAGGCGCGCGGCCATGTGGGGGCTAGGCTCGGTCAGCACCAGCTCGCTCAGTGCCGGTGGGTAGAGCCCCAGGTTGAGGCCCGTCCCGGCTCCGATCTCCAGGGTGGCGCCGTCGGCGCGGGCCAGCAGCGCTCGTCTGCGGGCCCTGAGGCCGGCGCGTTCCGAGGCGGCCATGAACCGGTCGTATCCGAGGGCGAAAAGGCGCCCCCAGCTCGCCTCGTACAGTCGTCCGGGCATCGCAGTGCCCAAGCCTAGCCGCGCTTTGGTGGCGGATTTGCGCAGGGTCCGCGATTCGACAGGGGGCGTGGCCGCGGGTCCGTCGGCGGGCGCTGGTAGACCGTCGAGCGTGCTCGCCGAGCTATGCGTGGAGAACCTGCTGCTGATCGAGCGCGCCGAGCTGCGGCTCTCCGGCGGCCTCAACGTGCTGACCGGCGAGACCGGCGCGGGGAAGACGGTCCTGGCCCACGCGCTCGACCTCCTGCTCGGTGGCCGCGCGCGCGCCGGCCCGGTCCGGCCCGGCGCCAGCGAAGCCTATGTCGAGGGGGTGTTCGAGCTCACCGACGGGCTTCGCCGCCGCCTGGCGGAGCGGCTCGCCGACGACGCCGCGGATCTGGTCCTCGCCCGGCGGGTTACCGGCGACGGCCGAACCCGCGCCTACCTGAACGGACGGTCGATCGGGGTGGGCGAGCTGCGCGACCTGGCGGCGGGGCTGCTGACCTTCTACGGACAGCACGAGCACCGCCGGCTGACGCTCGCCTCGGCGCAACTCGACGTCCTGGACGGCTTCTGCGGCGGCGAACAGGCCGAGCGGCGCACCGCTTACGCGCGCGCCCACTCGCTGCGGCAGGAGGCGGCGGCGCGGCTCGAGGCGCTGCGGGACGTGGCGGGCTCGCGCGACCGCGAGGTCGACCTGCTGCGGTTCGAGCTGGGGGAGATCGAGGCGGCCGCCCCCGGGGCGGGCGAGGACGAGCAGCTGAGCGGCGAGCGTGACCGGCTACGCGCGGCGGAGGGGCTGCGCTCCGCGGCGCTGTCGGCCGCCGAGGCGCTGGTGGGCGACTCGGGCGGATCGCCGGCCGCCGCGCTGGTGGCCGAGGCGGCGGCGCGACTGGAGGCGATCTCGGGCGTCGACTCGCGGCTCGACGGGCTCGCGCAGCGGCTGCGGGGGCTCGGCTACGAGGCCGAGGACCTCGGCCGCGAGCTGCGGCGCTACGAGGACGCCGTCGAGTCCTCGCCCGGGCGCCTCGAGGAGGTGGAGGAGCGCCTGTCCGCGCTCGACCGTCTCAAGCGCAAGCACGGCGGCAGCATCGAGGCGGTCCTCGCCCATGCCGATCGGTGCCGCCAGCGCCTCGACGAGCTGGCAGGCGCGGAGGTGGCGGTCGAGGAGGCGGCGGCGCGACTCGAGGCGGCCGAGTCGGAGCTCCACGAGCACGGGCGGCGGCTGAGCGCCGCCCGGCGCGACGCCGCCCCCAGGCTGGCCGCCGCGATGCGCGAGCGCCTGGCCGAGCTCGCCATGCCCGACGCCGGCTTCGAGGTCCGCCTGGCGCCCCGGGACGAGCCGGGACCGGCGGGCGCCGAGACCGTCGACTTCCTGATCGCGCCCAACCCCGGGGTCCCGGCCGGGCCGGTGCGCGAGATCGCCTCGGGGGGTGAGCTCTCGCGGATCATGTTGGCGCTGATGGGCCTCGCCGCCGAGGCGGGGCGCCCCTGCCATGACGTCGCGCCGCTGCTGGTGTTCGACGAGGTCGACGCCGGCATCGGCGGGCACACCGCGCGGGCGGTTGGGGCCCGGCTGCGGAACCTGGCCACGACCCACCAGGTGCTGTGCATCACCCATCTGCCGCAGGTGGCCTCGCTGGCCGACCGCCACTTCCGGATCGTCAAGGACACCGCCGGTCGCACCGCGAGCGCGGCGGTCGACCAGCTCGGGGCCGGCGAGGTCGAGGGCGAGCTGGTGCGAATGCTGGGGGCGGAGGCCGACGACGACGCCGCCCGCCGCCACGCCCGGCGGATGCTTCGCGCCGCCTGAGCCGGCCCCGTCCAAGAGCCGCACAACCACTTAGACTGCCGGCTGGTGGCAGTCTCCGGGACCCGACCGCAGGTGGCGCCGAGCTCCCCGGCCCCGCGAGAGGTGGCGGGCATCGCGCGGCTCGGCAAGCGCACGAAGCTGCTGGTCCGGCGCCTGCGACGCGGCGACATCGCGATCATCGATCACCTCGACCTCGACCGCGTCTCCGCCGAGGACCTGATCGCCTGCGGCGTGGAGGCGGTGGTCAACTGCGCGCCCTCCACCAGCGGCCGTTACCCCAACACCGGCCCGCTGCTGCTCGTCCAGGCCGGCATCCATCTGGTTGACGCCCCGGGCGCCCCCCTGTTCGAGGAGCTCCACGACGGGGACCCGGTGGTGGTACGTGGGGACGAGGTCCTGCGCCGCGGCCAACTCATCGCCCGCGGCACCGTGCAGGACCCCATGCTGGTCCAGGCGCTGACCGACGAGCGCCGCCGGGAGATCGGCGAGGCGCTCGAGGCCTTCGCCCACAACACCGTCGAGCACATGGTCCAGGAGCGGGAGCTGCTGGCCGGCAAGCTGGAGCTTCCGCAGTTCTCGACCGAGTTCCGCGACCGGACCACGCTGATCGTGGTGCGCGGCGTGGACCACAAGCGCGATCTGCGGGCGCTGCGCCCCTACATCCGGGACGTCCGTCCGGTGCTGGTCGGGGTCGACGGCGGCGCCGACGCGATCCTCGAGGAGGGCTTCGAGGCCGACATGATCGTCGGCGACATGGACTCCGCCACCGAGCCGGCGCTGCGCAGCGGCGCCGAGCTGGTGGTGCACGCCTATCCCGACGGGCGGGCGCCGGGCCGCGAGCGCCTCGAGCGCCTGAGGCTGCCCTACAAGGTGGTGCCGGCACCCGCGACCAGCCAGGACGTGGCGATGCTCATCGCGGCCGAGAAGGGGGCGCGTCTCATCGTTTCGGTGGGCTCGCACTTCAACCTGGTCGAGTTCCTGGACAAGAACCGGCGCGGCATGTCGTCGACCTTCCTCACCCGCCTGCGGATCGGCGAGATCCTCGTCGACGCCAAGGGCGTGAGCCGGCTGTACCGCCCGCAACCGGGGTCGTCTCCGCTCATGCTGGTGCTGGCGGCCGGAGCCATCACGCTCCTGGCCATAGTGCTGACCACGCCGGGCCTGCGAGACGTCGCCGACCTGATGTGGCTCAAGCTGCGGGTCCTGCTCGGCCTCGAGTTGTAGGCCAGGGCCGGCAGCTAGGCTTCCATCGCCCACTGCAGCACCCGAACCCGGATGTTCGACTTCCGCTACCACGCGCTCACGCTGGTCGCCGTCTTCCTCGCCCTTATGGTCGGGCTGTTGCTGGGAGTCGCGATCGGCGACCGCGGCCTGGTCTCCGGCGCCGAGCACGACCTGCGCGACTCCCTGCGGGCCGACGTCCTCCGTTCGCGCGTCCAGTCGGCCGGCCTGCGCAGCCAGCTCCTCGAGCAGCGGCGCATCCAGCAGGCGGTCTATCCGCTGCTGGTCGAGGGGCGGCTGTCGGGCCAGCGGGTCGGGCTCATCGGCCTCGGCAGCCTGCCCGACAGCATGATTCGCCGGACCCGATCGGCGCTCACCGACACGGGCGGGCGCCTCACCGCGGTGACCGTCGTCCGCGAGCCCGTCCCGCCCGCGGCGATTCCCGGCCAGCCGCCCGGTGCATCCGGGCCCAATCCGGTCGCGCTGCGGCGCTTCGGCGACCAGGTGGGGACGGCGTTCGTGCACGGCGGCGGCCTGCCCCCACAGATCCAGCGCTCGCTGCTGGTCTCCTCCAGCGGAGAGCTCTCGGGCATGACGGCGGTGGTCCTGTATCGGGCCGCCCGTGACGAGAACGCCCCCACGGCGGCCGGGACCAACGCCTTCGAGCAGGGGCTGGTCGACGGCCTGACCTCGGGCGGCACCCAGGTGGTGGGGGTCGAGTCGAGCACCACCGCGCCCTCCCAGATCCGCTGGTTCACCCAGCGGCGGCTGGCCAGCGTCGACAACCTGGACCAGCCGGTCGGGCAGGCCGCGCTCGTGTTCACCCTGGCTGGCGCGAATGGCGCCTACGGGATCAAGGACACCGCCCAGGCCCTGCTTCCGAACGCCTCGGGCGGGCCCAGGCGGTAGATGACCGATCCCACCATCCCCCGCACGCGGGTGACGCGGAGTAGCGTCGCTGGGTCGGCGTCATCGGGCTCGCCAATACCGCAACGGGTATTGGCTTCGCCCTGCTTCCTTGACCAGCTCGCTTTTCCGCGCCCCCGCGCACGAGCGGCTGCGGAACCGGTCATCTAGCGTCTGGTGCAGGCGCTCCCGCTGGTCGTCGCCCTCGCCGTCGCCTTCCTGATCGCCGGGCCGACCCTGCGGGCGCTGTCGGGGTCGGGGCTCGAGCGCGAGAACTACCGTGGGCGAAGGCTGCCGGTGCCGGCCGGCGTGATCATCGCCGCCGCGGCCGCGCTGGCGCTGGTACCGCTGGTTGCGGTCGACGAGCTCGCGGGCGCCCGCGTCCTGCGCGACGAGCTGCGGCCCGTCGCCCTGTACGTGTTCGGGGTGGCCTTCCTGGGGCTGTTCGACGACGTGCTGGCGGGCGAGCCGCGGGGGTGGCGGGGCCACGGGGCGGCGGTCCTGCGCGGAGGGATCAGCAGCGGCGCGCTCAAAGCGGCGGGTTCGCTCGGCCTGGCGCTGTTCGCGCTCTGGGGCCTGGGGCTGAGCGCCAGCCACTACCTGCTGGCGGTGGCCGTCCTGGTGCTGGCCACCAACCTGTTCAATCTGCTCGACCTGCGTCCGGGGCGCTCGTTCAAGCTGTTCTTCCTGCTCGGCGCCGCGCTCACCGTCGGCGCCTGGGACGCCCGACCCGCCGCCGCGCTGGGGCTGTTCGTCGGGCCGGCCCTGGTGGTCGGGCTCTTCGACCTGCGCGAGCGGGCGATGCTGGGAGACACCGGCTCCAACATGCTCGGCGCCCTGGCCGGCTTGTGGATCGTCCTGTCCCTGGATCCGCTGGGTCAGCTGATCGCGGTGATCGTGATGGTGGCCGTCACCGTGTACGGCGAGTTTCGCTCGATCACCGGGCTGGTGGATCGGACTCCGCTGCTGCGGCGGCTAGACTCGCTCGGCAGACCCGGCTGACCGAATGCCCGACGCCCGTCCGAAGACCCGCTTCATCTTCATCACCGGCGGCGTCGTCTCCTCTCTGGGCAAGGGCATCGCCGCCGCCTCGATCGGACGGCTGCTGGTCGGGAGGGGGCTGAGCGTCCAGCTCCAGAAGCTCGACCCGTACATCAACGTCGATCCGGGGACGATGTCTCCCTATCAGCACGGGGAGGTGTTCGTGACCGAGGACGGCGCGGAGACCGATCTCGACCTGGGTCACTACGAGCGCTTCACCGACGCCAACACCAGCCGCAGCTCCAACGTCACCGCGGGCGCCGTCTACCACAGCGTGATCCGCCGGGAGCGCCGGGGCGGCTACCTGGGCGCGACCGTCCAGGTGGTTCCCCACATCACCGACGAGATCAAGCAGCGCATCCGGGTGGTGGCCGAGTCGGCCGACGTCGACGTGGTCATCACCGAGATCGGCGGCACGGTGGGCGATATCGAGTCGCTGCCCTTCCTGGAGGCGATCCGCCAGTTCCCGGTCGAGGCGGGGCGCGCCCGGTGCATGTTCATCCACCTCACGCTGGTTCCCTACGTGGGACACGCCGGCGAGCTCAAGACCAAACCGACGCAGCACTCGGTCAACGAGCTTCGCCGCATCGGGATAGCACCCGACATGCTGGTGTGCCGCTCGGAGAGCGCGCTGTCCGTCGACATCCGGCGCAAGATCGCCCTGTTCGCCTCGCTGCCCGAGGAGGCGATCGTCTCGGCGCGCGACGTGGACAACATCTACAAGGTCCCGCTGGTCTTCAGGGACGAGGGCGTCGACGACTTCGTCCTCGAGCACTTCGGCGTCGAGGCCCACGACCCGCACCTGGCCGGATGGCAGGAGCTGACCCGCCGCGCCGACGCCTCCGCCCAGACGGTGCGCATCGCCCTGGTGGGCAAGTACGTGCGGCTCGAGGACGCCTACCTGTCGGTGGTGGAGGCGCTGCGGCACGCCGGCTTCGAGCACGGCTGCCAGGTGGAGGTCGATTGGGTGGACTCCGAGAGCCTCGAGCCCTCCCGCGCCCGCGAGGCCCTGGTGAGGGCGGACGGGATCCTCATCCCGGGCGGGTTCGGAGGCCGCGGAGTGGAGGGCAAGATCGCCGCCGCCGGGGTCGCCCGAGAGCTGCGGATCCCCTACCTGGGGATCTGCCTGGGGATGCAGCTCGCGGTGGCCGAGTTCGCCCGTCACGTGGCCGGCATGGAGGGAGCCAACTCCACCGAGTTCGATCCCGAGACCCCCCACGCGGTGATCGACCTGCTCCCCGAGCAGAAGGAGGTCGCCGATCTGGGCGGCACGATGCGGCTGGGAGCGGATCCGATCAAGCTCCACGACGGGACCCGGGCGCGCGCCGTCTACGGCGAGGCGGTGGTCTACGAGCGCCATCGTCACCGCTACGAGGTCAACAACCTGCTGCGCAAGCGGCTGGCCGACGCCGGCCTGGTGTTCTCGGGCACCTCCCCCGACGAGCGCCTGGTGGAGGTGATCGAGCTGCCACCCTCCGAGCACCCGTTCTTCGTGGCCTCGCAGTTCCATCCCGAGTTCAAGTCCCGGCCGGAGCGGCCGGCGCCCCTGTTCCGCGATTTCGTGGGAGCCGCCCTGGAGCGCGCCCTGGGAGCCGCGCCGGCCGCGGTCGACAGCCTGGCCGAGACGGACGAGCGGGCCGCCCGGCGGTGAGCCGTGCCACCGAGGCGGAGCGCCACCGCCTCAACCAACTGTTCGAGGAGCTCTGCCGGATCCCGAGCCCGTTCGGGCGCGAGCGGCCCTGTGCCGAGCGCGTCGCCGCCGAGCTGGAGGGTCTCGGTCTCGACGTCGAGGAGGACGACGCCGGACAGACGACCGGCGCGGAGTGCGGCAACCTCCTCGCCCGGCTAGCGGGCGACGGCGACCGGACGCTGCTGCTGTGCGCCCACATGGACACGGTCGTCCCCCAGGCCCCGATCGAGCCGCAGGTCGTGGACGGAGGATGGGTCAACGCCCACGAGGGCATCCTGGGAGCCGACAACAAGGCGGCGCTGGCGGTGATGCTCGAGGTGGCCCGTCGCTGCACCACGGCGAGCGCGCCGGTCGGTTTGGAGCTGCTGTTCACCGTGTCCGAGGAGAACGCCCTGGTGGGAGCCAAGGCGTTCGACGTCGGACGGTTGCGCAGCGACTTCGGCTATGTCTTCGACCACGCCACGGCGATCGGCGAGATCGTGCTGGCCTCGCCCACGTACTACCGCATCGACGCCGATATCCGCGGGACTGCCGCCCACGCCGGGATCCGCCCCGAGGCGGGGCGCAGCGCGATCGCCGCCGCCGCGGGTGGCATCGCCGCCATGCGGCTCGGGCGGATCGACGAGGAGACCACCGCCAACGTGGGGCGCATCGAGGGCGGCAGCGTCTCGACCAACGTCGTGCCCGAGCGCTGCCGCGTCGAGGCCGAGACGCGCTCGCTGGACGACGCCAAGGTGGAGGCGATGGTGAGCGAGATGGTCGACCGCCTCCAGGACGCCGCCAACGCCGCCGAGTGCGACCTCGACGTCCGGGTCGAGAAGAAGTTCCAGGGCTACCGGACCCGGCCGGGCGCTCCGGCGGTGCGGGCGGCCGAGGCGGCGCTGCGGGCCTGCGGCTACGAGCCCCGGCGCATCGTCACCGGCGGCGGCTCGGACGCCAACGCCTTCGAGGCCGCCGGGCTCAGCTGCGTGAACCTGGCCAACGGCACCGAGCGCAACCACGAGCCCGGCGAGCGGGTCAGTGTGGCGGCGCTCGAGGGGATGCTCGACGTCGCGCTCGCGCTGCTGGACGCCGCCGCCGAATGCTGAAGCTGCGCCGCGGCGTCGTGGTGCAGGCCGGCGATGCCGTCGCGCGCATGCAGCGCCTGGAGGTGGACGTCGCGGGGGAGCGTCGGCCGGCCCTGGGCGACGTCGGCCTGGTGGGCGAGGCGCAGGAGGGCGACGAGGTGGTGCTCAACGTCGAGGCCCGCGACCTCGGGTTGGGCTCCGGCGGCTTCGACCTGGTACACGCCAACCTCACCCGGGGGCTGGGAGGCTCGGGGATCGCGGGCGCCCACGTGATGAAGCTCAACTACACCAGCCTCCAGCACCCGGTCGTCCCGGTCGAGGACGAGCGCCTGGTCGTGCCGCTGCGCCGCCCGGTGGCGGTGTGCGGGCTGCACGGCCAGGTCCCGGCTCTGGCCTGGGCCTTCGCCCAGGCGGCTCCCGATTCCCGTCTCGGCTACGTGCAGACCGCCGGGGGCGCCCTCCCCGGCGCGCTGTCGAATGTGGTGCCCGAGCTGCGCGAGCGCGGGATGCTGGCCGAACACCTCACCTGCGGGCCCGCCTACGGCGGCGAGGGCGAGGCGATCACCACCATCGGGGCGATCCATCACGGGCTGGGAACCGGGGACTGGGACGCGGCGGTCTGCGCGCCGGGACCCGGGATCCTCGGGTCGGCGTCGGCGCTGGGGCACGGCGGGATGGCGGCTCTGGACTCGGCCCACGCGGCGCTGTCGCTGGGGTGCTCCACCCTCGTGGTGGCGCGCATGTCCGAGGCCGATCCACGGCCGCGCCATCGAGGGGTCTCACACCACACACGCACAGTGCTGGACCTGCTGCTGGGGAAGGTCGTGGTGGCGCTCCCCGAGGGCTTCGACGCCGCCGTCGATGCCCGGCACGAGGTCCGCCGGGCCCAGGCGGACCTGGACGGCTACCAGGCCAGCGGCCTCCCGACCCGGACCATGGGCCGAGAGCTGCGCAAAGACCCGTCCTTCTTCGCCGCCGCCCTGTCGGCGGGGCGGGTCCTGGCCGGCATGATCTAGCGTGCCCGCGGCATGACCGAGGGCTTCGAGCGGCTGGAATCCGAGACCAAGTGGGAGGGACGGATCGTCTCCGCGCGCGTCGAGCGCTGGCGTCAGGCCGACGGCGAGGAGGTCGAGCGGGAGGTGGTCAGCCACCAGGGCGCGGTTGCGGTCGTGGCCCATGACGACGACAACGTCTGGCTGGTGCGCCAGCCGCGCGAGCCGGTGGACGATCCCGCGCTCCTGGAGGTCCCGGCCGGCAAGCTCGACGTCGAGGACGAGGCACCACTGGAGACCGCCCAGCGCGAGCTCGCCGAGGAGGCCGGGAAGTCGGCCGCCAACTGGTGCGAGCTGGACGCCTTCTACACCAGCCCCGGGTTCAGCGACGAGCGGGTGATCGTCTACCTGGCGACGGGGCTCTCCGACGTGGACGCCGACCCGGGCGAGAACGAGCGCATAGAGGTGGTGCCCTGGCCGCTGGCGCGGCTCGACGACGCGATCGAGGCCTGCGAGGACGCCAAGTCGCTGATCGGGCTGCTCTGGCTGCGAGTGCTGCGCACCGGCCGGGACTGAACGCCGGCTTGCAGCGTCAAGGAGGCGCGGCCCGGAAGCCGAATCCCCGGCGGTGGCCACCGCGCCCACCAGACCGGCTGCTCGCACGTTCCAGGACCTCGTCCTCGACTTCCTCGCCTACCTGGAGCTCGAGCGCGGACTGTCCCGCAACACGCTGGAGGCGTACCGGTCGGACCTGCTGCAGTTCGGCCAGTTCCTGGACGCATCCGCCACCGACGCGCTGAAGGCCACCGATCGAGAGCTGCGCAGCTTCATCACCGGGCTGGCCAGCGGCCGCCCCGGGCGCCCATCGGTCGCGCCGGCGACCGTCCAGCGCAAGGTTGCCTGCCTGCGCTCCTTCTATCGCCACCTGCGGCGCGAGGACCTGCTCGACCACGACCCCGCGGCGCGGCTGCACGGACCCAAGCGCCGTCCCCGGCTTCCCCACGTGCTGGCTCGAGCCGAGGTCCAGAGGCTGCTCAGACAGCCGAGCGGCACCGACCCGGCCGCCCTGCGCGACCGCGCCCTGCTCGAGCTCATGTACGCGTGCGGCCTGCGCGCCTCCGAGGCGATCTCGCTCGAGGTCGGCGACGTCGACCTCGAGGCCGGCATCCTGCGAGCGCGCGGCAAGGGCTCCAAGGAGCGCCTGGTCCCGGTCGGCCGACAGGCGGTCAGGGCCGTCGCCGCCTACCTGGCCACCGGACGCCCGGCCCTCGTGGGCCAGCGCGAGGAGGACCACCTGTTCGTCAACCGCCGGGGCGTCGGGCTCAGCCGCCAAGGGCTGTACAAGATCGTCCAGCGCCACGCCCGGGCGGCCGGCCTGGCCGATCGCATGAGCCCGCACACCCTGCGCCACACCTTCGCCACCCACCTGCTGGCCGGCGGGTGCGACCTGCGCTCGGTGCAGGAGATGCTGGGGCACGCCGACATCGCGACCACTCAGATCTACACCCATCTGTCGGCGGAGCGGCTGCGCGACGTCTACCACGACGCGCATCCGCGCGCCCGCGCGGCCGGCGGTTGACTTGGGCCGCCAACCGGCGTAGAACGGCGTCACCGGACGAAAGGAGACGGGTATGGCCCGGAAGGTGGCGGACTGCAGACGCACGCCGAGCGAGATCAACTGCTCGCTGACCATCATCGGCG
>DATFPO010000066.1:0-22589 GCA_035264745.1 Solirubrobacteraceae bacterium
GCGTGCATCGGCGTCTCGGCCTCGGCGAAGCGCGACTGCGCGCAGAACCCGCAATCCTCGGCGCACCCACCCGACTTGGCGTTGACCAGCGAGCACATGTCGGTCGAGTCGGCGAAGTGCTCGACCCGGACGCGCCACGCCCGATCGACCAGCGCCTCGATCTCGGCGTGGTCCTCGATCTCCCCCAGCTCGAGGGCTTCCGTGCGGGTGATGAGCGGCGGCATGGGCGCCAGGCTCCGACGCGGCGGACCATAGGGCCGGGTTCGGACGCGTCGGGCGGTGGCCTAGCGCGGCCGGCTTCGCACCGGACGCAACAGCACGTGCCCACGATCGTCCACCTGCTCGACGCGCACCTCGACGCCGCGTCCCTGGGCATCCTCGACGTGGCAGGTGGAGACCTGGCCGCGCCGCTGCGCCACCGGACCCGGGCAGTCCACCGACGCGGCGGGGAACCCGGCTCGACGCAGGCGATGCTGGACAGCCGGCTCGAGCGCGCCCAGCAGCAGGTTCTTGAGGCGGTAGCTGTAGCGCGGGCGCACCCGGGCGTCGTGGAGCGTCACCTGGACGAGGTCCGCTTCGCCGTTGAAGGCGGCCGTGCACTCGACGACCCGGCCGGCTCGCGGCACCACCTGCGGACAGGCGATCTGGTCCACCCGGGTTCGGGTCTCGCGCGCCAGCTGCGGCTCCAGCTGGCGCTGGAGCCAGATGACGTCGAGCTTGGGCGGGCCGCCGCCGCAGCCGGTCGCGGCCGCGGCCAGACCCGCCGCCACGGCGGCGCCGGCCAGCCTGGCGCCGGTCACCGAGGCGCTCGTCCCCAGGCGGCCACCATCACCGGCGAGATGATGGTCGAGTCGCGGTCCTCGAGCATCGCGAGGACGGCGTCGGTCTCGTGCGCGGCCAGCCGTCCCTGCTCCGCCAGCGGGTCGCGCATCGCCGCGAGCGAAAGGCGGTAGAAGTCGGCGCCCGGGGACCTCGGGTCGATCAGCCGCAGGCGGCCCTCGGCCTCGACGCCCTCCAGCCCGACCCGCCGCAGCTCGCCTATCAGCCGGCGCCCGTAGGCCCGATCGAAGCCGGCGACCTCCTCCATGAAGGCCAGGACCGCCTCGGCGGCGCGCTCGCCCAGCTCGCTGCGCGGCTCCACGCCGTACGAGGACCAGTCGTAGTCCTCGACCAGCAGCCGGCCGCCGGGGGCCAGCAGCGAAACCATGCGCTCCAGGGCGGTGTCGCGGCCGGGCAGGTGCTCGAGCACCAGCCGGGCATGGACCAGGTCGAAGCGCTCGTCGGGCAACTCGTCGGCGGCGATGTCGTGACGGCGCACCTCCAGGTTGGGCGCCTCGATGGCCTCCAGGAAGCGCGTGTCCAGGTCCGTGGCCACCACGCGCCCCGCCCGCCCGCACAGCCACTCGACGATAGCGCCGCCCCCCGCCCCGATCTCGAGGCATGTCCACCCCTCGGCCACCCCCAGCGCCTCCATCTGGCGGATCGTGCCGGGGTCCCACAGCGACTCGATCCCGGCCAGCCGCTCGCGCTCCTGCCGCCAGCTCGCGTCGTAGAGGTACGTTGACACCGGTCAGGACGCTAGCGCGTCACCCACGGGTGCGACCCCGGGCGACCAGGCGCCGCCTACAGCCCCCGCCAGCGCGCTGGGCGCTTCTCGCCGAACGCGCGCACGCCCTCGCGGAAGTCCTCTGAGGCGAAGCACCGGCGGCGCAGCTCGACCAGCTCGCGCTCGACCCTGGGGTCGAGGCGGCTGCGGGCTGCCAGCAGCTCGCGGATGATGCGCCGGTTGCCGCTCAGCGACAGCGGCGCGTTGGCCGCGATCTCTTCGGCCAGCTCCAGCGCGCGCTCCTGCACCACCGCGGGCTCCACCACCTCGTTGACCAGCCCCCACTCGAGGGCGGTCTGCACGGGGATGTTGCGTCCCACCAGGAACAGCTCGCGGGTGCGCGCCGCGCCGATGGTGTCGAGGAACTTCTGGATGCCGGTGTGCGAGTAGACCAGCCCCAGCTTGGCCGGCGGCATCCCCACCCGGATGCCGCCGGCCGCCACCCGCAGGTCGGCCGCCAGGGCGACCTCCAGGCCGCCGCCGATGGCGTGGCCCGGCAGTGCCGCCACCACCGGGTAGCGGTAGGTGTCGAGGGCCTCGATCGCGTCGGCGAAGGGATGGGCGACCAGGCTCTCGGCCTCCTCGGCGAAGGTCTCGTCAGGCATGCCGCCGATGTCGTAGCCCGCCGAGAACATGCCATGGGCGCCGGTCAGCAGCAGGCACCGGGCATCGAGCTCGCGCGCTGTCTGGGCCAGCGCGTCGAGGATCGGGTGGTCGAGCGCGTTGCGCTTGGCCGGGTTGACGATGGTCAGGCGGGCGACCTGTTCCGCGGGGCGGTCCAGCAGGAGCTTGCCGTCCGCCAGCTCGTCGGCGCCCGCGGGCGGGGACCAGTCGGACGTCGAGCCGTCAGCCGAGGACAACGAGCGCGTCGCCTTCGTTGACCGCCTGGCCCTCCTCGCAGAGGATCTCCCGCACTGTTCCGGCGTCCTCGGCCTCGACCGGCATCTCCATCTTCATCGACTCCAGGACGACGACTGTGTCGCCCTCCTGGATCGTGTCGCCGACCTGCACCTCGATCTTCCAGACCGTGCCGGTGATGTGCGCCTCGACGTCGGGCAACGACGAACCTCCTCGGTGGGTCGCGGCAGAATAGCCGTCGGCTCCGACCCCGCCCGTGCCCGCCGATCCCCCCGACACGATCGTGATCGTGTCCGCCTACCAGGAGGCGGACCGCCTCGGGTCGACCCTGTCGGCGCTCGCGCAGGCCTTCCCCGGCGCCCGGGTCATCGTGGCCGACGACGGCTCGCGCGACGGCACCGACCAGGTGGCGCTCGCCGCCGGCGTGGAGCTGGTGCGCAGCCCTCGCACCATCGGCAAGGGCGGCGCCATGAGCCGCGCGGCGGAGCGGGTCGTCGACGCGGGGGCCCGCGTCTACGTTCTCTGCGACGGCGACCTGGGGGAGACCGCGGGCGAGCTGCGGCGCCTCGCCTCGGCGGTCGCGGACGGGGGCTGCGACCTGGCGATCGCCGTGTTCGCGCGGCGGGTGGGCGGGGGCTTCGGGGCGGCGCTCGGCTTCTCGCGCTGGGCGACCCGGCGGCTGGCCGGGCTCGAGCTCTCGGCGCCGATCTCCGGCCAGCGGGCGCTGCGGGGAGAGGTGCTGCGGGCGGTCACCCCGTTCGCGCCGCGCTTCGGCATGGAGACCGCGATGAACGTCGACGCCGCCCGCGCCGGCTTCCGCGTCTGCGAGGTCGAGCTCGACCTCGCGCACCGGGCGACGAGCAAGACCCTCGGCGGGTTCGTCCATCGCATCCGCCAGCTCGGCGACTTCGTCCTCGTGTACGTGCGCCGGCGCCGACGCGGCGCGGGGCACTTCTTGCACGACGGGCGGTCCGGTTGACACAAGTCCGGGCGGCGCTTTAGCGTCGCCGCGAGGACGGAAATCGAACGGGGAGGAATCCGCATGGCAAGCCAGCCGCCGACCACACCGCAGCCCGCCGGAGCTCCGGCGCCCACCGCAGGCGCAGGCTCCGCCGCATCGCCGGTCGAGCACCGTTACCGGTCGCTGACCATCATCGCGACGCTGCTGACCGCCTTCGGCTGGATCGTCCTGATCCTGGGCGGTCTCGCAGTCGTCATCGGCACGATATTCACCGGCGGCCAGCAGGGCGTCCCGCAGGCCCTGGGCGTCCTGGTGGTGGGAGCCATCTACGTCGCCCTGTTCGGGCTCTACTCGTTCGCCGGAGCGGCGATCATCCGCCTGTTCATGGCGGTGGAGGAGAACACCCGGCTCACCGCCGAGGCGGTGGCCAGCGGCAGGCGTTGAGCCGCCCGAGCGGCCGGCGTCGCCTTCGGAGCCTCGCCGGCCGCCGGCGCCCATGATCCTGGCCATCGACCAGGGGACGACGGGAACCACATGCCTGGTGTTCGACCGGGAGGCGCGCCTGGCCGGGCGCGCCTCCCGGGAGTTCGAGCAGCACTTCCCCCGGCCCGGGTGGGTCGAGCACGACGCCGACGAGATCTGGGAGGTCTCGCAGGCGGTCGCCGGCGAGGCGCTCGAAGCCGCCGGGACGGGGCGGGGCGACCTGCAGGCCGTCGGGATAACCAACCAGCGCGAGACCGTCGCGGTCTGGGACCCTGACAGCGGCGAGCCGCTGCACCGCGCGCTGGTGTGGCAGGACCGCCGCACCGCCGGCCGCTGCGACGAGCTGCGACGCGCCGGCCACGAGCCGCTCGTGCGATCGCGGACCGGCCTCGTGCTCGACCCGTACTTCTCGGGCACCAAGATCGAGTGGCTGCTGCGCAACGTCGACGGGCTGCGGGAGCGGGCGCGCGACGGCCGGGCGGCGTTCGGGACGATCGACTCCTGGCTGATCTTCAAGCTCACCGGGGAGCACGTCACCGATCGATCCAACGCCTCGCGCACCCTCCTGTACGACATCGCCGCGGGTCGCTGGGATCCCGACCTGTGCGAGCTGTTCGGGGTCCCGGAGCGCTCGCTTCCCGAGGTGCGTCCCAGCTGCGGCGAGCTGGGGAACACCCGGCCGCAGAGCCTGCACGGCCATGAGGTCCCCGTGGCCGGTGTGGCCGGCGACCAGCAGGCGGCGCTGTTCGGACAGGCCTGCCTGGACGCCGGACTGGGCAAGAACACCTACGGCACGGGCTCGTTCGTCCTGATCAACGCCGGCGACCGCCCGCCGCCTCCCGCCCCGGGCCTGCTGGCCACGGTGGCCTGGGGGGTCGAGGACCGCACCACGTACGCCCTGGAGGCGGCGATCTTCATCACCGGGGCAGCCGTGCAATGGCTGCGCGACGGCCTGGGAATCGTGGA
Source organism: Solirubrobacteraceae bacterium (assembly GCA_035264745.1). Taxonomy (GTDB): domain Bacteria; phylum Actinomycetota; class Thermoleophilia; order Solirubrobacterales; family Solirubrobacteraceae; genus DATAEY01. The sequence goes on from DATFPO010000066.1 coordinate 4,875, forward strand.
CGCCGCAAGCCAGACCGAGGAGCTCGCGCGGTCGCTGGAATCCAACGACGGCGTCTACTTCGTCCCCGCGCTGACCGGCCTGGGGTCTCCGTACTGGGACCCCTATGCCCGCGGCACCGTGATCGGGCTTACGCGCGGCACCGGACGGGCCCACCTGGCCCGGGCGGCGCTGGAGTCGATCGCCTATCAGACCGCCGACGCGGTGCGGGCGATGGAGGAGGCGGGGCCCGAGCCGCTGGCTCAGCTGCGGGCGGACGGCGGCGCCACCGCCAACGCCTGGCTGATGCAGTTCCAGGCCGACATCCTGGACGTGCCGGTGGTGGTGCCGGAGATCGCCGAGACCACCGCGCTGGGCGCCGCCTTCCTGGCGGGCGTGGGCTGCGGCGCCTGGAGCTTTGACCACGTCCGCTCCTCGTGGCGCGAGAAGGCCCGCTGCGAGCCGGCGATGTCAGCCGACGAGCGTGAGGCGCTGCTGACCGACTGGCATCGCGCCGTGGACCGGGCCCGGGGTTGGGCCGGCGACTGATCGCCCGTAACACCCGGCCCGGCCCGGGGTAGCAGCCCCATCATGACCGAGCAGCTGGCCGGGATGAAGGAGCAGGTCTACAAGGACCCGCGGCCCGCGGAGTACTTCGACCGCTTCCACCATCGCGCCCGCACCCGCGAGCCGGACATCATCTACGACATCGTGCGGCTGGTGTGCTCGTTCCTGGTCTGGATCGTCTTCCGGGGCCGCTGCATCGCCTCGGAGAACGTGCCCGAGTCGGGCCCGGTGATCCTCGCCCCCAACCACTTCTCGTTCATGGACCACTTCTTCGTGGGGGCGTTCCTGCGCAGGAGGGTCCGCTTCATGGCCAAGTCGCAGCTGTTCACGCCGCCCCTTCAGTTCATCTACACCCACGGCGGCGTCTTCCCGGTCCGCCGAGGCCACCACGACGAGGAGGCGTTCATCACCGCGGAGCAGATCATCGAGCGCGGGGGCGCCATCGTCATGTACTGCGAGGGGGGGCGCCAGCGCACCGGGCGCATGGCCGAGCGGGCGCGCCCCGGGATCGGGCGCCTGGCGCTGGAAACCGGCGTGCCGGTGGTCCCCATCGCCGTCTACGGCTCCCAGAAGGCACGCAACTGGAAGCGGCTTCAGTTCCCGAAGGTGACGATCCAGTACGGCGAGCCGATCCGCTTCGAGCGCGTGGAGCAGAGCACCCGCGAGCAGCAGCAGGCCGTGGCCGACGAGATCCTCGCCGACATCCGCCAGCTCTACGAGCAGCTGGAGCGCTACGGGCGGCGCGGCATGGTGCAGCACATGCGCCGGCTGCGGCGGACGCAGCGCCACGGCGAGCGGGCGGCGACCGCCTAGCAGCCGCCCCTCGAACCCGCATCCCGGGCGCCGGCGGATCCCTATCCGTACACGGGCTCGAGCCTCGGCCACTGCCGGCGGTCGTGCCCGGCGATCACCAGCGCCCCGGGGGTGCGCTCGACGTAGCGCCGGATCTCCCGTACCGACCGGCGGAACAGGTGGCGGTCCTGGAGGAGGAGGGGCTCGACCTCGCCCTGGATCGCGCGGACCTCGTACACGGCGTCGCCGGTCAGGAGGGCTTCCCGGTCGGCCAGCCGCAGCAGGACGGACTGGTGGCCGACGGTGTGACCCGGGGTCGCGACCAGCCGGATTGAGCCGTCGCCGAGGAGGTCGAGGGTCTGACCCAAGTCGGCGAACGACTCCACGTCGGGTCCGTCGAAGTCGACCGCCCACCAGTCGAAGCCGTGGTCGAACTGGGCGGTGCGGTAGCCGCGCAGCCCGCCACCCGGCCGGATCGCCGCCTCCCATTCGCGCCCGTCGAGGATGAAATTCGCGTGCGGGAGCTCGGAGACGCCGCTGGCGTGGTCGGTGTGCAGATGGGTCATGACCACGACGGCGACGTCGGTGGGATCGACCCCGCGGGCGCGCAGCTGCGCGGTGACGGCCTGATCGGGACGCATCCGGAAGCCGCTCAGGCGGGCGGCCAGGGCGCCGAAGCTCTGCGCCGGGTCGATCGCCACGCTGGGATGTAGCCCGGTGTCGATCAGGATCGGGCCGGCGGCGGGGTGCTCGACCAGGAAGGCCGGCACCGGCAGCCACACCCAGTCGCGTCGGCTGCGCCCCACGCCCAGGCCGCGCAGGGTGGCGAAGCGGCCCTCTGGGCGCTCCAGCAGCCCGGGCGGGACCCGCACCTCGCCGGTGAGCAGCGGATGCAGCCGCACCGTGGCGTCCGGCCGCCCGCCCGGCAGCGGCAGCTGGGCCGGCCGGATCTCGGCCGAGACGCTCACGTCGGCTGAGGCTAGCGGCCGGGATAAGCTGCCGCGAGCGATGCACCATGGCGCCCGCCAGCCGCTGTGGCGGCCGGGCCTGCTCGACGGGCAGGTCGTCGCCGTGGCCGGCCGTGCCGGTGGCGTGGGCCGTGCGGCGGCATCGGCCTGCGGCCGGGCCGGCGCGCACGTGGAGCAGCTGGGGGACGAGGGGCACCGGCTCGACCTGCTCGACGAGTCCGCCGTCCAGTCCGCGCTGGCGGCCATCGCCGCGCCCGAGCAGGGCATCGACACGGTGGTCATCGACGCCGCCGGCGTGTTCGCCGGCGCTGAGCCGCCCGATCAGGCGTTGCGGGCGGCCACCACGGCCACGTGGGTGGTCGCGCGCACCGCCGCCACCGAGGTGATGATCGACGCCCCCGGCGGGGGCAAGCTCGTGGTCCTGGCCCCCGCGCCGGACGCGGGCCCGCATGCGGGCGCGGCCCGCGCGGCGCTGGAGAACCTCGCCCGCACGCTCTCGATCGAGTGGGCGCGCCACGCGATTCGCACCACCACCATCGCCCCCGGCTCCCGGACGCGGGCGGACGAGGTCGCCGAGCTGGTCGTCTATCTGGGATCGCCCGCCGGCGACTACTTCTCGGGCTGCGTGTTCTCGCTGGACGCGGTGGGTCGCGAGCGCCGGGCGCCCTAATCCCAGCGCCGGGCTCGCGCTACCGGCGAGCCTCCTCGGTGGTCTCGATGGACAGCAGCCGAGGAGGCTCCTCGTGGTCGACCTGCAGCGTGGTGTGGGTGAGCCCGAAGCGCCGCTCGAGCACGCGCTCGAGCTCCCGGCGGGTGGCATGGCAGTCGGCGTCGGCGCCCACCACCACGTGGGCCGAGAGGGCGGGGAACCCGGATGTGACCTCCCACACGTGCAGGTCGTGAACCTCGACCACCCGCGGCTGCGCGGCCAGCGTGCGCCCCACCACGGCGGGGTCCAAGCCCTCCGGGGCGGCCTCGAGGAAGACCCGCCCGGACGCCCGCAGCAGGCAGTAGGCCGAACGCAGCATCAGGGCGGCCACCAGCAGCGAGGCCAGCGCGTCCGCGCGGGTGAAGCCGGTGCCCAGGATCACCCCGGCGGCCACCGCGGTGGCGATGAACGCGTACAGGTCGGTGACCACGTGCTGGAAGGAGCCCTCGACGTTCAGGCTCCTGCGCTGCGTTCCGGACAGGATGCGCGCGGCGGCCAGGTTGACCCCGATCCCCGCGACGGCCACCGCCAGCATGGGCACCGCCTCGACGTCGGGCGGAGAGATCAGCCGGCGCGTCGCCTCGTAGACGATCACGCCGGCCAGCACCAGCAGCGTGACGCCGTTGGCCTGGGCGGACATGATCTCGGCGCGCCCCATGCCGTAGGTCATCACCCCCTCGGCGGGGCGGGCAGCCAGGCGGGCGGCCACCAGCGACAGGCCGATCGCGCCGGCGTCGGTGAGCATGTGGGCGGCGTCCGAGATCAGGGCCAGGGACGAGGCCAGGATGCCGACGACCACCTCGACCGCCATGAAGGCGAGGATCAGGATGAGCGCGATCGTCAACGCCCGGCGTTCGGCACCGCCCCTCCTCGGGCGCATAGGGCCGTGACTCCCGGCCACGGCGGGCAGGGTATCGCCCTCGTCCGCGCTGGCGGGACGGCCGGGCGCGACCTCGCCATCGGCCGGCTCAGCCGCCCGGCGGCACCAGGAGACCCGCCACCAGCGGGCGGTGGTCGGAGACGCGGGCGCCGTAGACAACTCGTGCCGAAAGCACGCGCATCGTGCGCGCGGGGCCGTCGAGCGGGGCGCGCGGCAGCATCACGTAGTCGAGGCGCACCGGGTGGGCCAGCGCGGTGGTGCGCAGCCCGGGCCGCCCGGCCGCCAGCGCGGCGTCGCGGGCCACGCGGCGCAGGTCGACCAGTTCCGCCGCGAACGGCAGCGCGTTGAGGTCCCCGGTGAGGACGAAGGGCCGGCGGTCCGCCCGCAGCAGACGCCTGACCACCGCCACCTCACGCACCCGCGAGGGCTCCCGGAAGGAGAGGTGCGTGTTGAACACGTCCACCATCCGCCCGCCGACGTCGATCGTGAGCCGAGCCAGGGCCCGCGGCTCCTCGCCGACCCTCACCGGCAGCCGATACCGGCGCTCGCTGCCGGCCACGATCGGGAAGCGGCTGAGGATCGCCGTCCCGTACTGGCAGATGCCGTCGCCGTCGAGGTCGGAGGAGGCGCAGTCCAGGGTGGCCGAGAAGCGGCTCCCCATCCCCAGCATCCGGCCGAGCTCGGCGGCCTGGTCGACGCCGCGGCTGCGCGACCACGACCGGTCGACCTCCTGGAGCCCGACCACGTCGGGATGCCCGGAGCGGATGACCGCGGCCACGCGGCTCAGGCCGCCCGGGGCCAGGCCAGCGTGGGCGATGTTGAAGGTCATGACGGTCAGCCTGCGCGGGCCGGCCGCCCCGGCCGTGGCGGCCGGCGCGACGAGGGTGCCGACGGCGGCCAGGACGCCGGCCAGCCTGAGGCCACGCACCGCGCGGGGCGGGCCGGCGCTAGGTGGTCATCCCGCTGAACTGGCCGCCGGTGACGTTCAGCACCTGACCGTGCACGTAGTTCGACCACGGTGAGCACAGGAAGAACACCCCGCCGGCAGCCTCCTGGGTGGTGCCGGGGCGTCCCAGGGGGATCACCATGGCCGCCATGCCGCGGAGCTGGTCGGGGATTCCCAGCTGAACCTTCTCCCCCCCGATCTCCATCACGTTGGAGTCCTCCTTGGCGGCGGTCAGGCGGGTCTCGATGTACCCGAAGGCGACGGCGTTGACGTTGATCTTGAACTGGCCCCATTCCTTGGCCAGGGTCTTGGTCAACCCGACCACGCCCGCCTTGCCGGACGAGTAGTTGGCCTGGCCGGCGTTGCCCATGGTGCCCGAGATCGAGGTGACGTTGACCACCTTGCGGAACACCTCGCGCCCCTCCTCGCGCTCCTGCTTGGCCGGCTCGCGCAGGTGGGGGGCGGCGGCCCGCAGGACCCGGAACGGCACCACGTTGTGGATGTCCAGCATGGCCTGGAAGTCGTGGTCGGACATCTTGTGGATGGGGGCGTCGCGGGTGTAGCCGGCGTTGTTGACCACGATGTCGAGCTTGCCCCACGCGTCGACGGCGGTCTTCACCAGCTCGTCGCAAGCGCCCTCGGCGGTGAGGTCGCCGGCGTAGACGACGGTCTCGCCCGGCAGCTCGCCGGCCGTCTGCTCGGCGACGTCTGCGTCGAGGTCGTTGATCAGCACCCTGGCGCCTTGCTCGCTCAGAAGCTCGGCGGTGGCGCGCCCGATGCCGCGTGCGCTGCCGGTCACGATCGCCACCCTGTCGTCGAGAACCCCCACTGGTCTGCTCCTTGTCCGGGTTTGAAGGGCGGCATCATGACGCAATGGCCAGCACCGGCTTTGACCAGCGCCGCCTGCGACGGGTCCTGGTCGGCGTCTCGCTGGCCATGTTCCTCGACGATCTGGACTTCTTCGCGCTCAACCTGGCGGTGCCGTCGATGGCGCGCGAACTGCACGCCACGACCACCGACATGCAGTGGGTGATCAGCGGCTACATGCTCACCGGCGGTGCCCTGCTGATCGCGGGCGGCAGGGTCGGCGACATCCTCGGGCGTCGCCGGATGCTGCTCAGTGGCATCGCCGTCTTCGCCCTGGCGTCGCTGGCCTGCGGGCTCGCCCCCTCCAAGGAGGTGGTGTTCGGCTTCCGGGTGATCCAGGGCGTCGGGGCCGCCATCCTGTTCCCGGTCAGCGTCGCCGTGATCACCAACGCCTTTCCGGAGCGGCGCCGCGGCGCCGCCATCGGCGACGTCTACGGTCTGGCCGCGATCGGCACGGCGATCGGGCCGTTCGTGGGCGGCGCCATCAGCCAGCACCTGGGCTGGCGCTGGGTGTTCTTCTTCAACCTGCCCTTCGCGGCGCTGGCGTTCGCGCTGGTGGCCGGCGCCGTGGCGGAGTCGCGCGACGAGACGGCTCCACGGCGGATCGACTTCCCGGGGCTGGCGGCGGTGGCGGGCGGCATCGCGGCGATCACCCTGGCGGTGGACCGGGGGCAGACCTGGGGTTGGGGCGACGCCCGCACCGTCGGCGTGTTCGTCGCCGGGCTGGCGCTGCTAGCCGCCTTCGTCGCCATCGAGCACAGGGCGCGCTTCCCGCTGGTCGACCTGTCGCTGTTTCGCAACCGGCCCTACGTGGCGGTCACGCTGGCCGGGATGGTGGCCAACGTGGCCTTCTGCGTGACCACCTTCGCCTCGACGCTCTACCTGCAGGAGGTCCGCGATCTCTCCCCGCTGCTGGCCGGCGTGGTGTTCTTGGCCCCGGCCCTGAGCCTGGCACTGGCGGGCCCCTTCTCCGGCTACCTCGGCGCCCGGCTGCCGGCGCTCGGGGTCATGGCGATGGCCATCGGCGCCGGCGCCGTCGGCCTGCTCCTGGTCGCATCGGCCCATAGCTGGCTGCTCTACGTCCCGGCGTTCGCGCTGTTCGGCGCGGGCTACGGGCTCGGTTGGTCGTTCGTGAGTGTCGGCACCCAGGCAGTGGTGCGGCCCGAGCGGGCGGGCGAGGCGTCGGGCGTCACGCTTGCGGTGGTGGTGGCCGGCGCGGGGCTGTTCGTGGCGGTGAGCGCCACCGTGCTCGAGCTGCTGACCACCCACCACCGGACCGAGGGCGCTGCGATCGCGGACCTGCTGCACGCCCTGGCCCTCGCCACGCTGGCGATCGCCGCCGGCCTGGCGGTGTACGGGTGGCGCCACCGCCCCGCGACGGCGGCCACCGCCGACTAGGACGCGCCGCCTAGGCGGTGAGATCGACCGCCGTGCCGGCCTGCCAGCTCTCCATCAGCTCGTCCACCCGCCACGGCGCGTCGCCCATCCGCTCGACCTGGTCGACATAGGCGCGCATCGCCCGCAGCGCCGGCGCCTGGCTGGAGACCGACACGAACTCGGTGCGCTCGAGGTGCAGGCCCTGGTTGAGGGGGCGCGAGGCGCCTTGGTAGACGGCCCGCTTGATGGCGGCCACGGTGGCCGGCGCGCGCCGTGCGAGGCGCTGTGCGGTGGCGGCCGCCTCCTGCGCCAGCGCTTCGGGCGCGACGACCCGGTGGACCAGGCCGGCGGCCTCGGCCTCGCGCGGGGTGAGCGCGCGCCCCTCGAGCATCATCTCCAGCGCCCGGCCGCCGCCCAGCAGCCGGGCCAGCCGCTGCGTCCCTCCGGCTCCGGGGATGATCCCGAGCGTGATCTCAGGAAGCCCGATGCGCCCTTCCCCTTCCGCCATGAGCCGGACGTCGCAGGCCAGCGCCAGCTCACAGCCGCCCCCCATGGCCAGGCCGTTGATCGCCGCCAGGAACACCTTGTCCGAGGCGTTCATGTCCAGGAACAGGTCGTGGATACGCCGCAGCTCGACCAGCCCGGCCGCCGGCGAGCGCCGCAATGCCCGCTCGGCGGGCGGCAGGCGCCGCAGCGCGCCGGTCACCCGCAGGGCGCCGCCGGAGGCGGCCGATGGCACGGTCGCCCCGACGGATTCGACCCCGGTCAGGATCTCGCGCACGTCGTAGTGGGTGATGAAGACGTCCTCCATGGCCCCGGTGATCACCACCGCGCCGATCGAGCGGTCGCCCTCCAGCGCGCGGACCAGCGCCTTGAGCTCGGCCACCATCTCGCCGGTCATGAAGTTGCGCGGCGGGTTGTCGAGCCGGACGGTCAGCACCCGCCCCGTCTGTTCGGTGTGCACGGTCTGGGCCACGGCTCCTCCTCGCTCGGTTGCGGCGGCGAGCCTAACCGAGCCGGTGCGTCCGGCAAGCCGAGCCTCGGGCGGGGCTAGAGCCCGAGGGACCTGCCCAGGATCTCCTTCATGATCTCGTCGGTGCCCCCGCCGATCGGGCCGAGTCGGGCGTCGCGGGCCGCGCGCTCGATGTCGTACTCGCGCATGTAGCCGGCACCGCCGTGGATCTGCAGGCAGGTGTCCATCAGGTCGAACGCCGCGCGCTGGGTGGCCAGCTTGGCCATGGTCACCTCGCGGACGGCGTCGGCGCCGTCCACGAAGAGCCTCAACGCGTGGTAGGTCAGGCAGCGCCCGACCTCGATCGTGGTCGCCATCTCGGCGAGCTTGTGGCGGATCGCCTGGTGGGACCCGATGGGCCGGCCGAACGCGGTGCGCTGGCGGGCGAACTCCAGCGTGCCCTCGAAGGCCGCCTGCATGCCGCCCAGCGACCCCAGCGCCATCAGCAGGCGCTCCCACTGGAAGTTGGCCATGATCAGGTAGAACCCGCGGTCCGGCTCGCCGAGCAGGTTCTCCTCGGGCACGAAGGCGTCGTCGAACGAGATCAGCGCCGTGTCGGAGCTGTGCCATCCGAGCTTCTCCAGCTTGCTGGCCTCGACTCCGGGCCCCCGATCGACGATGAAGAACGACAGGCCGCGGTGGCCCCCCTCGGGCCTCGTGCGGACGGCGGTGACGATGAAGTCGGCGCGCACCCCGTTGGTGATGAACGTCTTGGAGCCGCGCAGCGTCCAGCCGCCCTCGACCCGGGTGGCGCGCGTGTTGATCGAGGCCACGTCGGATCCCGCGCCGGGCTCGGTGATCCCCAGCGCCGCGATCTTCTCCCCTCGGATGCCCGGCACCAGGTACCGCTGCTTCTGCTCCTGGGTGCCGAACTTCCAGACCGGCGGCAGCGCGATCGAAGTGTGCGCTCCGATCCCGGCCGCCAGCCCCCCGGAGCCGCAACGCGCCAGTTCCTCGGCGAACACCGCGTCGGCCACGTAGCCGCCGCCCTGGCCGCCGTATCGCTCCTCGAACTTGAGGCCCAGGTAGCCGAGCTCCGCCAGCCGGTGGAACACCTCGTTGGGGAACCATCGCGCCTCCTCCCACTCGGGCGCCCGGGGCCGCAGCTCAGCCTCGACGAACCGCCGCACCGCGGTTCGGAACTCCTCGTGCTCCTCGGTGAACGGCGGCACCGGTCGCCGCGGCGCGGCGCCGGGCAGGCCCCGACGCTCGAGGGCCGAAGGCGCGCTCACCGCCGTGGCGCGGTGCTCTCGCCGGGGATGCCGTCGGCCTCGCCCGACTCGAGCACGGTGTAGCCGCGCCCGGCGTGGTCGAAGCCCATCAGGTCGCCGGAGCGGTTCTTCTGGTTGGAGTGGAAGTAGGCGCGGACCTCGGCGATCCGCCCGTCGCGGAACCGGAACCACTCGGTGCCGCGGTCCAGCCGGGGCTCACCCGACCTGGGGTCTCGCCAGGTCATCGTCCACTCGATGCAGGCCTGGTCGCCCTCCTCGATGCCGTTCTCCACGTGCCAGCGGCCGCCGAGCCTCTCCACCGCGGTCTGCGTGTGCTCGCCGATGGCCTGAGCCCCCCGATGCGGCGCCATGCGCGTGTAGTAGTGGATGGCGTCGGGCGTGAAGTACGAGGCGATCCGCTCGGGATCGCCGGTGTTCAGCGCCTCGTAGTAGCTGCGCACGTGATCCAGAAGCGCACCCATACCAGACCCAATCTAACGTGGCCGAACAGCGGAGCCCTGGCTGCTTGCAAGGGCAGAGGTGTGAGGCGGGTAGGGCGGCGAAGCCGCCCGGTCGAGGACGGCGGCGTGTTGTTCACACGCCGTACGACCGTCCGATGAGGTCGAGCATGATCTCATCGGTGCCCGCGCCGATGCGGTTCAGGCGCGTGTCGCGCCAGATGCGCTCGACGCCGTACTCCTTCATGTATCCGGCGCCCCCGTGGATCTGGATGCACTCGTCGGCGACCTCGACCGCCACGCGGGCGGCGTGCAGCTTGGCCATCGAGATCTCGCGCACCGGGTACTCGCCGTTCTGGAAGCGCCACGCGGCGGTGTAGACCATCTGGCGCGCCGACTCGATCTTGGTCGCCATCTCGGCGAACTTGTGGCGGATGACTTGGAACCGGCCGATCGCGCGCCCGAACGCCGTCCGCTCCTTGGCGTACTCCAGCGTGCGGTCGAAGCACTTCTGGGCGCCCGCGACGCAGCCCGCCGCCCCGATCAGGCGTTCGCCCTGGAGCTCCCACATGATGTGGTAGAAGCCCTTGCCGATCTGCCCGAGCGCGGCCTCGGCGGGGACCCGCACATCCTGGAACGCCAGTAGCGCCGTGTCCGAGGCGTGCATGCCCAGCTTCTCCAGTTTCTTCTCGCGGATCACGCCGGGCAGGTCCATGTCGACCAGGAACAGGGTGAACCCGTCGTAGCCGGCGTCCGGGTCGGTCTTGGTGACCAGCACGATGAAGTCCGCCCGGTGGCCATTGGTGATGTAGGTCTTCGACCCGTTGATCACCCACTCGTCGCCGTCGCGGACGGCGCGGGTCTTGATCCCGGCGACGTCCGAGCCGGCGTCCGGCTCGGTGATCCCCAGGCAGGAGATCTTCTCGCCCCGGATCGAGGGGACGAGGTAGCGCTGCTTCTGCTCCTCGGTGCCGAACAGGAAGATCGGCGGCGTGGCCATGTCGGTGTGCACGGCGACGCCCATCGCCAGGCCGCCGGAGTTGGAGTGGGTGATCTCCTCGGCCAGCACCAGGTTGCAGTAGTAGTCGCCGCCCTGGCCGCCGTACTGCTCCGGGTACGAGAGCCCCAGGAAGCCGAGCTCGCCCATACGCCGGAACACCCAGTCGGGGAAGGTCGTCTCCTCCCACTCCTCGGCGTGGGGGGCCAGCTCCCGGGTCACGAAGGCGCGGATGGACTCCCGCAGACGGTCGTGGTGGTCTTCGAAGATGAAGTGCCGGCGGCGGGCGCCGAAGTCGGGGCGCAGGACGTTGTCGGACGCGCCGGCGTCGACGGGGGCGGAGGCGGGGCTGCTCACGGTAGGGTGGCTCCTAGGTCGTCGGGGACGCTGGCACCGTAGCCGAGCGACCGGATAAAGTAAACAGTAGTACTTCCCACTTACCACACGCGCTTGGCGTACGACACGCTCCGCTACGACGTCGCCGAAACCGGCGTCGCCACCATCACGCTCGACCAGCCCGAGAACCGCAACGCCCTCTCCCACGAGCTGCTGGCGGAGCTGATCGCGGCCTACGAGGCGGCGCGCGACGACGACCAGGTGCGCTGCGTGATCCTCACCTCCTCGCACGACCGGGTGTTCTCCTCGGGCGCCAACCTGGGCGGGTTCGCCGCCGACGTCCCGCTGGTCCACAAGCACTTCGGGTTCACCGGGCTGCTGCCCCGGCTGTTCGCGCTGATCGCCGGCCTGCCCAAGCCGACGATCTGCGCCGCCAACGGCCACGTCCTGGCCGGGGCGCTGGGCATCGCCCTCGCCTGCGACCTGGTGATCGCCAGCGAGACGGCGGAATTCGGGACGCCCGAGATCAACGTCGGCGCCTTCCCGTTCATGATCATGGCGCTCATCTACCGCAACGTCCCCCGCAAGCGGACCAACGAGCTGCTGCTGCTGGGCGAGCGGATCAGCGCCGAGGAGGCCAGGCAGGTCGGGATCGTCAACCGCGTGGTGCCGGCGGACGAGGTGGGCGCCGCGGCGCAGGAGTGGGCGGGGAAGCTGGCCTCCAGGTCGCCGGCGATCATGCGCCTGGGCAAGGAGGCGATGTTCCGCCAGCAGGACATGCCGCTGGACGACGCGCTGGAGTACCTGCGCTCCCAGCTGGCGCTGGCGCTCTCGACCGAGGACGTGGTCGAGGGGGTGACCGCGTTCTTCGAGAAGCGGGAGCCGGTGTGGAAGGGCAGATGAGCTCCGCCCCGGTGGCGACCCGGCCGGCCAGCCTGGTCGGATTGCGCTGCCGGATCTCCGAGCCGGCCGCCAGCGCTGAAGGCGTCGAGCCCCTGGTCGGCTCGCTCGCCTCGCGCCTCGGCACCCGGCCGCGGATGATCGGGTCGCCGCCGTCGGAGCCGCCGCCGCAGCGGTCGTTCGCCGATGACCTCTCCGCCGCCCGCGGATGCCTGCTGGAGGCGGGCGGCCAGGTGGACGACGCGCTGGCCGATGGCCGCCTACCGGTCCTGGTCCACGGCGACTGCTCGATCTGCCTGGGGACCCTGCCCGCGCTGGCCCGTCACCAGCCGGACGCCAAGGTGCTCTGGCTCGACGCGCACGGCGACTTCAACACGCCGGAGACCAGCCCGAGCGGATGGCTGGGCGGCATGTCGCTGGCGGGAGCGTGCGGGCGCTGGGAGCCCGGGCTCGGCCGGCCGGCGTTCCCGGCCGACCGCGTGGTCCTGTGCGGGGTCCGCGACCTGGATCCGGGCGAGCGCGAGCTGCTGGAGCGCAGCTCGGCCACGGTGATCGGGGCGTCGCTGGAGACGCTGGTCTACCTGGCCAACGCACTCGACGGGGCCCCGGTCTACGTCCACCTCGACCCCGACGTCCTCGACCCGGCGGTATTCCCGGCCCAGTTCCCGGTCGACGGCGGCCTGAGCGCCGAGAAGCTCTACGACCTGCTGGAGGCGGTCGCCGGCTCCTGCCGGGTGGTCGGTCTGGAGGTGGCCGCCTTCCACGCTCCCGACGAGCCCGCCGAGCGCGAGCGCTGCGCCGAGCTGCTGGCGGGCGCAATCGAGCCGCTGCTGGGAGTGGCGAGCCATGGCCACTGAGACGCGCCCCCCCTCGATCCTCCGGCCCCTGGCCGAGGAGCTCCAGGCGCGCCGCGAGCGGGCCAAGCTGGGCGGCGGCCCGGAGAGGATCGCCCGCCAGCACGAGGCCGGAAAGCTGACCGCGCGCGAGCGGATCGCCCGGCTCATCGACGACGGGACGTTCACCGAGCTTGGCATCCACGGCCGCCCGCACTTCTCGCAGCGGGCCATGGACGGCAAGGAGGCGCCCGCGGACGGGGTGATCACGGGCTACGGCAAGGTGGACGGACGGCTGGTGGCCGTATGCGCCTACGACTTCACCGTGATGGCGGGCTCGATGGGCGCCACCGGGGAGCTGAAGGTGGCTCGGCTGCGGGAGCTCGCGCTCACCAAGCGCATCCCGTTCATCTGGCTGCTGGACTCGGCCGGCGCGCGCATCCAGGAGGCGATCGGGTCGCTGTTCGCCGGCACCGGCCACCTGTTCCGCGAGGAGGTCGTGATGAGCGGGGTGATCCCCCAGATCGCCGCCTTGGTCGGGCCGTGCGCGGCGGGCACCGCCTACATCCCGGGGCTGGCCGACTTCGTGCCGATGGTCAGGGGGCAGGGCTCGATGGCCCTGGCCGGCCCGCACCTGGTGCGGGCGGCGGTGGGGGAGGACGTCACCCAGGAGGAGCTGGGCGGCTCGCGCGTGCACTGCCGTCGTTCGGGGGTGGGCGACCTCGAGGTAGCCGATGACCAGGAGTGCATCGCCAGGATCAAGGAGTACCTCTCCTACATGCCGCAGAACTGCGAGGAGCGCCCTCCGATGATCCCCTGCGACGACCCGGTCGACCGGATGGAGGACGACCTCCTGGACGTCGTGCCCGAGTCCAACCGCAAGCCGTACGACATGTACGAGGTGATCGGCCGCATCGTCGACCACGGCTCGTACTTCGACCTCAAGCCTCAGTGGGCTCGCACCGTGATCACCTGCCTGGCCCGGTTCGGCGGCCGGCCGGCGGGGATCGTGGCCAGCCAGCCGCGGCAGATCGGCGGCATCCTCGACAACGACTCGGCCGACAAGGCGGCGCGCTTCATCAACCTCTGCAACGCCTACTCGATCCCGCTGGTGTTCCTCCAGGACGTCCCGGGCTTCATGGTCGGAACCAAGGTGGAGGAGGCCGGGATCATCCGCCACGGGGCCAAGATGCTCTACGCGGTGGCGAACGCCACCGTGCCCAAGATCACCGTGGTGATCCGCAAGGCCTACGGGGCGGGGTACTACGTGATGTGCGGGAAGGCATACGAGCCCGACCTCATCGTCGCCTGGCCGAGCGCCGAGATCAGCGTCATGGGCCCCGAGGGGGCGGTCGAGATCATCTTCCGCAAGCAGGTCGAGGCGGCCGAGGACCCGGCGGCCAAGAAGGCCGAGCTGATCGCGAACTTCCGCGAGCTCATCGACGTCTACATCGCCGCCGGCAACGACATGATCGACGATGTCATCGACCCCCGGGAGACGCGCCCGGTGATCTGCCGGGCCCTGGAGATGGCGGCCAACAAGCACGTCGAGCGGCCCTGGAAGCGCAGCGGGGTGGTTCCGGTCTGATGGGCCTGCTCGATCGGCGCACCCGCGTCTACGAGCGCCTGCGCGATCGGCGGGCGGCCCCGCCGCCCGACCGGCAGGGCGAGCGCTCCGACCTCTCGGCGCTGGAGGGTCACAAGTACGCGCTGGTCACCACCTTCCGGGCCAGCGGCGAGCCGGTGCCGACGCCGGTCTGGTTCGGCCTGTCCGGTGGGCGGGCGTACGTCCGGACGGGCGCCGAGACGGCCAAGGTCAAACGGATCCGCCGCGACGCCCGGGTTCAGGTCTGCCCGTGCACGGCGCGCGGCCGACCCCTGGGGCCCTCGTCGGAGGGCCGGGGTCGGGTGCTGGGGCCCGAGTCCGAGCAGGCCGAGCAGGCCCTGCGCGGCAACTACGGACTCGGACGCCGGCTCTACGAGCTCACCGTCGGTAGGCGCGTCGACGCCGTGTACCTGGAGATCGCTCCCTCGGGCGGGACGGGATGAGCCTCGACGACCCGGTCGTGATCACCTGCTCGATCTCGGGCACGATCGCCAACCGCGACCAGTGTCCGGCGATCCCCTACACCCCGGAGGAGTACGCCGCCGAGGCCCGCCGCATCGTCGACGAGGGCGGCGTGATGATCCACATCCACGCCCGCCGCCCGGACGGCACGCCGTCCTACGAGGTGGAGGACTTCCGGGCCATCACCGAGGCCATCCTGGCCGAGGTCGACGACGTGATCATCAACTACTCGACCGGCGCCGTTGGGGTGCCGGTGGAGAAGCGGATCGCCTACCTGCGCGAGCTTCGACCCGAGGTGGCGGCGCTGAACATGGGGTCGATGAACTACGCCAAGTACTCGCGCCGGCGCAAGGACTTCGTGTTCAAGACGGTGTTCGCCAACCCGTTCGACGAGATCATCGAGTTCCTGTCGGTGATGCGCGACTGCGGCATCAAGCCCGAGCACGAGTGCTTCGACCTGGGTCACGTCGGGTCGCTGCCGCCGCTGGTGGACATGGGCGTCCTGCAGCCGCCGCTGCACGTCTCGTGCGTGATGGGGGTCGTCGGCGGAGTGCCGCCCGACGCGCGCAACCTCGCGCACATCGTCGAGAACGTCCCCGCCGGCAGCCACTGGGGTGTGATCGGGGTCTCCCGCGACCAGTGGATGCTGGTCGCGGCGGCGCTGACCCTGGGCGGCTCGGTCCGGGTGGGCCTGGAGGACAACTTCTACCTGCCCGACGGCGAGATGGCGCGCTCCAACGGCGACCTGATCGCCCGCGCCCGGCGGATGACCGAGGACGTCGGGCGCCGGCCGGCGACCGTGGCCGAGGCGCGCGAGCTGATGGCGGTCCGTCCGCCGGAGCGCCTGAGCCGGCGTGAGACGCTGGCCCACCCGATCCGGGCGTCGCAGGGGAGCGGCGCGTGACCGCGCCGCTGGAGGGCGTGCGGGTCCTGGACCTGTCCCGCCTGCTCCCGGGCGGCTTCTGCTCGCTGCTGCTGGCCGACTTCGGCGCCGACGTGGTGAAGGTCGAGGACACCGGGATGGGGGACTACGTGCGCTGGGCCCCGCCGGGCTACGAGGGCGCCGAGGACAGCGCCCGCTCGGCCCTGTTCCTGGCGCTGAACCGCAACAAGCGCTCGATCCGCGTCAACCTCAAGGACGACGCGGGCCGCGAGGTCTTCCTGCGCCTGACCGACGGCTGCGACGTGGTTCTGGAGTCGTTTCGGCCCGGGGTGCTCGACCGGCTCGGCGTCGGATACGAGCGCCTGCGTGAGCGCAACCCCGGCCTCGTCTACTGCGCGATCACCGGCTATGGGCAGGACGGCCCCTACCGCGACCGGTCGGGGCACGATCTCAACTACATCGGGCTGACCGGGCTGCTCAGCCTCACCGGCGAGCGCGGCGGCCCGCCGATCCAGCCCGGCGGGCAGATCGCCGACATCGGGGGTGGCGGGCTGATGGCGGCGTTCGGGATCCTGGCCGCCCTGCGCCAGCGCGACCGCTCCGGAGAGGGGCAGCTGGTCGACGTCTCCATGACCGATGGCGCGCTGTCCTGGCTGGCGATGGTGGCGGCGCGCTACCTGTGCGACGGCGTCGTGCCGCGCCGCGGCGATCCTGAGCTCGCCGGACGGATCATCTGCTACCGCCCCTACGCCTGCGCCGACGGGTGGGTGACGCTGGGCGCGCTCGAGCCCAAGTTCTGGCAGGCGTGGTGCCGGGGGGTGGGGCGGGACGACCTGGTGGGCGCTCAGTTCGAGGCACCCGGATCCGACGCCCACGCCGAGGTCGAGCGGATCTTCCTGGAGCGGACCCGGGAGCAGTGGCGGGCCTTCGCCGCCGAGCACGACTGCTGCCTGGAGCCGGTGCTGGAGCTCGACGAGGCGCTGGACTCGGCACTGGTGGGCGCGCGAGACATGGTGGTCGAGCTCGACCAGCCCGGCGCCGGCCCGGTGCGGCAGCTCGGGTTCCCGATCAAGCTGTCCCGGACACCGGGCCGGCTGACCCGGCCGGGCCCAGCCCTGGGCGAGCACACCGACGACCTGCTGGCGGCGGTCGGCTACTCCGACGACGAGGTGGCGGCGCTGAAGGAGTCCGGCGCGGTGGCCGGCCCGGCGGCCGACGTGCGCGGCTCGTTCATGTCATGAGCTCCAACGGCATGCTCAAGATGTCCGAGCTGGCCGAGCGGTCCGGAGTCACCGCCGCCACCATCAAGCACTACCTGCGCGAGGGGCTGCTGCCGGAGCCCGTGCGCACCTCCCGCAACATGGCCTACTACCCGCCCGAGTTCGTGGAGCGGATCAGGCTGATCAAGCAGCTCCAGGAAGAGCGCTACATGCCGCTGAAGCTGATCCGCTCGATGCTGGAGGGCGACCGCAGCCGTGTCTCCGCCGCCGAGCTCAAGCGCCGCTACGAGATCCCCGCCGAGGTGCTCGAGCGTCTCGCCGAGCTCGAGATCCTGACGCCGAACAGCCGGGGCTACGGACCTCGCGACGTCGAGATCGTCGCCGCCATCAGCCGCTTCCGCGCCGGGGGCTACGACGAGCGCCTCGGCTTCACGGTCTACGACACGCTGCGCTACAAGACCGCCCTCGAGGGCCTGGTGAAGGAGGAGGCGGAGGTGCTGCTCGAGCGCGTGACCGGCGAGCTCGCCGCCGATCGCGCCATCGAGCTGATCGAGGCCGGGGTGGAGCCGCTGAACGCCCTGATCGCTGCACTCCACCAGAAGCTGCTGCTGGCGGAGCTCACCAGAGCGCGTCGTGCCACTCCATGACCCCGTAGCCCTCCGCGAGCTCCAGGCCCCCCGGGAGCTTGCCTGAGAAGGTGCCGAACGGCTGGCG
>DATFPO010000067.1:0-14549 GCA_035264745.1 Solirubrobacteraceae bacterium
GAACGAAGGGGGCTAGCGAACACTCGCGCTCGGCGGGCGTCATCTGGCGGATAGGTCAGGGCCGTGACGGCTCCTGGCTGGTGGCGATAGCTTGCGACGCGCGCACGCAAGCCAGGGCTTGGAGGTCGAGATGGAGCAGAAGATGACACCGGCGGGACCGCCCCAGCCGCCGGCAGCCCAGACCGAGGAGTGGACGGCGCCGACCTCTCGGGGCGGCGGGTGGATCGTGCTGGCCGTCCTCATCGTCGCCGGCGTCGCCGTGGCGGCCTACTTCATCGGACGCTCCGCGGCCAACGCACCCGGGGCCTACGACCGCGGCTATGCCCAGGGCAGGAAGGCGATGGCCCTGGAGTTCGCGCCGGGCACGGCGCGCTATGGGCGATCTACAACACCGGCTTCCAAGCCGGCTACCCCTCCGGCCTCAAGACCGGTGAGCGCGCGGGGGCCGAGAAGGGGGCCAAGGTGGGCCTCGAGCACGGCACGGCGATCGGCCGGCTGCGGGGCCAGCGCACAGGCATCGCGTCGGGCGCCGGAGCGGCGCTGGGCGGGTTCACGAGCTGGCAGCCGGGCAACTACTACGTCGTAAAGCTCGCCCGGGGAGAGCAGGGCGTGCCATATCGCATCGACGTGCGCAAGCTCATGGACACCAACCGGCGCTACGCCATCTGCGCCAACGATCCGGCCGACGTCTGTACCAAGCCGATCAGGCGCTGAGCGAGAGCATGAAGCGGCGCCGCGTGGCGCGGGGCGTGCCGACTCCACGCTACCCGTCCAGCTCGCCCACCACGGCCTCGACTCGATTGGCGATCTCGTCTCTCGTCCGGCCGTCTCCTATTGGCGACGGCTCCGGACGGACGACCCGCCGTCTGCTCGGAGAGGGCCGGACGGTGCAGGTGCTCAACCGCCGACGCCAGTTCCGGCGCCGACGCCGCCGTCAGCTCCCGGGACAAGGGCTCGACGAGGGGTGGCTCACCGAACCGTCGGGCATGATCGTGTTGCACAGCATTGCACCCCTGCGGTTTGCGCCGCTGAGGTTGGCGCCGACGAGGACGGCGTCGGAGAGGTTCGCCCCCTCCAGGTTCGCCCCACGAAGGTCCGCCTTCACCAGGCTAGAACCGGCCAGAGACGTACCCGTCAGCTTCGCCCCCCGGAGCTCAGCCCCATCGAAGACCATCGAGCGAGCATCGGCTCGACTCAGATCGGCGCCATTTAGATGCGTTCCCGCCATCACCGCAAGCGCAAGGGTTGTGCCGCGCAGTGAGGCTCCCGTCAGGTTCGCGTCGGCGAACGCGGTGGCACCGAGCGCGGCGCTGTCAAGGCGGGCGTTAGCGGCGTGACCGTATGCCAGCGAGCCGAGCTGGAAGTTCGCCTTGCGCAGGTCGGCGCGCTGGAGGTCTGCGTAGGCGAGGAAGGCTCCCTGCAGGTTCTCGCCCCCGAGGCGGGAACCGGGGCACTTCGTGAAAGCCTGGATCTTGCAGCCGCGCACCACTGTGCCCGCCTGCACTTGGGTGCCGGTCTGGAGTGCATAGATCGCCCGGAACAGGGGGCTGTCGGCCGAAACCTCGATTGGCTGCGCACCCTTCGGCCCGGGGCGAATTTGCCCGGGGCACAGCCCCTTATGGGGCGCCATCACCTTGCCGTCCGGCATCAGCGTGTTGCAGAATGGGACCCGCGCAGGTCGGCGCCCTCCAGCTTGGAGCCGGTGAAGTCGGCGTTGATCAGGTTCATGTCCCGCATGTCGGCGCCGCGCAGATCGGTCCCGTTGATGTCGGAGTTCGGGAATGCCATACCGCGCAGGTCGGCGCCGCGCATGTCCGAGCCGACGATCGCTCCGAAGTAGCCGTCGGTGGCGCGCAGCCGAGCGTCCCGCAGGTTGACGCCCGTGATGCCGGTGAAGGTGATCCTCGCTCCGCTCAGGTTCGCTCCCTGAAGATTGGTGAAGCTGAACGATCCGCCAATCAGGTTGACGTTGCTCAGATTCGCACCTTGCATTTGCGCAAACGACGGGTTGCAGTAACGAGCGTCGCTACGCCGATGCTTGAGAGAGCCACCACAGGAGAGACACACCCGCATCAGGATCCAACCCCTCGGCGGTTCTTATTACTAGTAAACATAGGGACCAGCAGGGCGAGGTCTTTATCCTGCAAAGTCGGGTCTTTGGCGCACCGAAGCGCGTGAACTGACGGGTTATGCCGAGCCAGCGTCCGCTCGGCGGACTGCCAGTAGGTCCATTTCCTGTGCTCACGGCTCATGGCGGTCATGAGGCGTGCTCCCGAAAACCGACCGCTGCTGACCGAGGAAATACCCCACGCCTTGGACCGCCGCATAGAGGTTGTCCCGAGCAGAGGCAATCTGGCGCAGGTCCATGTGGTCAAAGCCCACGGCGCTGGCATGGCGAGCAGCAAATGACCTCCGCAGCCACTCCCAGATGAGGACGTGCAGGTGGTACCGGGGTGCCCCCAGAGCCTGGGCAGGGCATGCGAAATAGATGAGCGGGCCGTTGCTGTTCTTCGAGCGCTCCATCCTCTGCTTCCAGCGGTGGAAGCTGGAATGCGTCTGCGCTCGGTCCTTGCCCAACGACCCGAGGGTGACCACATGGGTTGGCTCGGTAGCGACCAGAGCCAAGCAGAGCCGTTCGATTTTCGTAAGCGGTCGAGCGAGTGGGAGTCCCGCCCGGAAGGCGATGAGAGCGGGGAAGAGGTTGCCGGGATCGGGTCGGTTCGAGGCTGTCGTGAACCGCGGTTCGCGCTCCTCCTCCGGCGCTGCCGCAAGATCGGTACGACGCGGCTCCCCTCTTGGAAGAGCGGTCATGGCCTCACCGGGCTGGCTGCTGCTGGGTTGCTACCGAATGCCGGTTTGTTTGCTACCGCGCTGCTACCGACTGAGGCTTCCTGGCAATCACCTAGCCACGGAGCGTTTCGCGGGTTTCGCACCCGTCGAGCGCACTTTTCCGCGACCGCTGCGGGGATTTCGCAGGCTTTCGCCCTCCGATGAAGAGATGGGCGCGGCTGGTTTCGAACCAGCGACCTCTCGCGTGTGAAGCGAGCGCTCTCCCGCTGAGCTACGCGCCCGGACGGCGACCGATTCTAGCCTCGGCTTTGCGGCGCTAGGATGGCTGGTGGACCGTGCTAGGCGGGGAGGTAGCGGTGCCCTGCACCCGCAATCCGCTCTAGCGGGGCCGAATTCCCTCCTGAGGGGTCTTCGGCCCTCGCGGCCGGCGCGCCGGATCGAGGCGTCGAAGGCCGGGTCCCGCGCGGTGCAGGCCCGTGAACCAGGTCAGATCCGGAAGGAAGCAGCCTTAAGCGGTCACCTGCAGGCGCAGCGGGTCAACCCGGCTGGAGCCAGGGCCCGGCGCCCGCCCGGGGGCTCGCCTCGACGGAGGGTGCACGGTCCGCTTTCGCCCCCTGACGGTGCGGGCGGCGGGAACCGAGCCGGCCGCTAGACTCGGCCGCCCGTGACCGAGGCTCCGTCGCTGTACCGCCGCCACCGCCCGCGCACCTTCGACGAGGTGGTCGGCCAGGAGGCGGTGGTGCGCACGCTGCGGAATGCGGTGGAGCAGGGCAAGGTCCACCACGCCTACCTGTTCGTGGGCTCCCGGGGGACGGGCAAGACCTCCATGGCCAAGATCCTGGCCGTCTGCCTGAACTGCGAGCGCGGGCCCACCACCGAGCCCTGCGGGCGCTGCGAGTCGTGCCGCTCGATCGCCGCCGCCACCTCGCTGGACGTGATCGAGCTCGACGCCGCCTCCAACAACTCGGTGGACGACATCCGCGAGCTGCGCGAGCGCGTGGCCTACGCGCCGGTGTCCGGGCGGCACAAGGTCTACATCCTCGACGAGGTTCACATGCTCTCGACACAGGCGTGGAACGCCTTCCTCAAGACGCTCGAGGAACCGCCTCCCGACACCATCTTCGTGCTGGCCACCACCGACGCGCAGAAGGTCCTGCCCACGGTGGTGGACCGCTGTCACCGCTTCGACTTCGCCCGGCCCTCGGCCGACCAGATCGCCGCCGTGCTGCGACGCGCCGCCGACGCCGAGGGGTTCGAGCTGCCCGACGCCGCCTGCGCGCTGATCGCCCGGCGGGCCGGCGGGTCGTTCCGTGACGCGCTGGGCGATCTCGAGCAGATCGTCACCTACAGCGGGCACCGCATCGAGCTCGACGCGGTGCTGGCGGTGCTCAACCTGCCCGACGCCGAGCTGCTGTTCGAGGCCGCCGCCGCAGTGGCCGGGGCCGACCCCGCCCGCGCCCTGCGGGCCGTGGCCCGAATGGGCGACAGCGGCCGCGACGCCGGCCAGTTCCTGCGCGACCTCGAGGAGCACTGCCGGGCCCTGCTGGTGGTGCAGGCGCTGGGCGAGGTGCCCCCCCAGCTTCACGTCACGCCCGAGCAGGACGCGCGCCTGGCCGACCAGGCGGACGAGATCCCTCGCGCATCGGTCGTGCGGCTGCTGGACCTCCTGGCCGAGGGGATGGAGGCGGTCAAGGCGGGAGCCGACAGCCGCACGCAGCTGGAGCTCGCCCTGGTCAAGGCGGCCGCGCCCGACCTCGATCCCTCGATGCGGGCGCTGCTCGCCCGCATCGAGCGCCTGGAGGAGCGGCTGGGACCGCCGCGGGCGGTTCGCGCGGTGTCCGACCAGCCGGTCGAGTCCCCGGCGGCTCCGCCCCGGGCACCCCGGCCCAGCTCCGCCCCGGCCGGGGGCGCTCCCGAGGGTCGTGTGCCGGCCGCCGCGGCGGTGGCGGTCGCCGGAGAGCCCGCGCGCGCCCTGGCCGCGGAGCCGCAGCCCGCTCCGGCTGAGCCCGCGCCGGCCGTGGCCGAGCCGGCCGTGGCCGAGCCGGATCCCGAGCTCGGCCTCGACTCCCTGCGGAGCCTGTGGCCGGCGGTGATCGAGACGGTGCGTGCCGACAACGCGCTGCTGGGGGCGCTGCTGGAGGGCGCGCGCCCGGTCGCGCTCGACTCCGACGAGCTGAGGCTGGCCTTCCCCGAGTCGGCCGACTTCCTCAAGCGCAAGGCCGAGGACCCGCCCAACCGCCGGGCGGTCGGACGGGCGCTGGAGGCGGTCGCGGGGCGCTCGCTGAGGCTCGCGTTCGAGCTGCGCCCCGACGAGGACACCGGCGACCAGGCCGGCAACGCCGTCATGACCGCCGACGAGCTGGTGGCCCGGCTGGTGGAGGAGTTCGACGCCGAGGAGCTCGTCCCCGACGTGGACGCGAATCCCGCCACTGCGGAAAGGGATCAGTGATGCCCCAGCAGCCCAACATGCAGCAGATGCTCAAGCAGGTCCAGCGGATGCAACAGGACATGGCCGCCGCCCAGGAGGCGCTCAAGGACGAGACGGTCGAGGCGTCGGCCGGCGGCGGGATGGTCAGCGCGGTGGTCACGGGCGACCTGGTGGTCAAGGAGATCCGCATCGACCCCCAAACGATCGACCCCGAGGATCCCGAGATGCTGTCCGACCTGGTCCTGGCGGCGGTCAACGAGGCGCTGCGCTCGGCCCAGGAGCTGGCCGCCAACAAGCTGGGCGACGTGACCGGCGGCCTGGGGAACCTCGGGCTCCCCGGCCTCTAGCACGCGGCCTCGATGTACGCACCGCCCGTACAGAGGCTCGTCACCGAGCTGGGCAGGCTGCCGGGGATCGGCAGCCGGACCGCCCAGCGGCTGGCCTTCCACATCCTGCGCTCACCCGACGACGAGGCGACCGCCCTGGCCGACGCCATCCGGGAGGTCAAGGCGCGGATCGGGCTGTGCGAGGTCTGCTTCAACCTGGCTGACGGGCCGCGCTGCCGGATCTGCGAGGACGAGCGCCGCGACGGCGGGCTCATCTGCGTGGTCGAGGAGCCCGCGGACGTGATCCCGATCGAGCGCACCCACGAGTACCGCGGGCGCTATCACGTGCTGGGCGGCGCCCTGTCGCCGATCGACGGGATCGACCCCGAGCACCTGCGGATCGCCGAGCTCTACGAGCGGGTGTCCGGCGACACAGTGCAGGAGGTGGTGCTGGCCACCAATCCGACCACCACGGGCGAGGCGACGGCGCTGCACATCGCCGACGGCCTGCGCGAGCGGGCGCCGCAGGTCGCGGTGACGCGCCTGGCCAGCGGCCTTCCGGTCGGCGCCGACCTCGAGCACGCCGACGAGGTCACGCTGGGCAAGGCGTTCGCCGGACGGCGGGCCCTCTAGGGGGCGCCACGCGGCGGCCGGCGCCCGGCCCGCCGTTACCCTAGGCCGCGGTGCAGCCAGTCGTGGTCATGAAGTTCGGCGGGACATCGGTGGCGGGCGCCGAGCGCCTCAAGCATGCCGCCCGGAGGATCGTCGCCCAGCGCGAGAGGGGCAATCAGGTGGTGGCCGTGCTGTCCGCCCGCGGGAGCACCACCGACGAGCTGATCGGGATGGCCGCCGAGGTCTCGCCGCGGCCGCATCCCCGAGAGCTCGACATGCTGCTCTCCACCGGTGAGCGGATCTCCTGTGCCCTGTGCGCCATGGCGATCAACGATCTCGGTTACCGGGCGATCTCGCTGACCGGCTCCCAGGCCGGGATCGTCACCGACACCTCGCACACCAAGGCCAAGATCCTCGACGTCCGGGCTGAGCGCATCAAGGAGCTGCTGGGCGACGGCGCCGTGGTCCTGGTCGGCGGATTCCAGGGGATGTCCCTGCCCGAGCGCGACGAGCGGGGTCGCATCATCCGCCACGGCGAGGTGACCACGCTGGGACGGGGCGGGTCGGACACCACCGCGGTCGCGCTGGCCGCCGCCATGGACGCCGACGTCTGCGAGATCTACACCGACGTGGCCGGCGTGTACAGCGCCGACCCCCGCATCGTCCCGGGCGCCCGCAAGCTTCCGATCGTCTCGTTCGAGGAGATGCTGGAGATGGCCTCCTCGGGCGCCCGCGTGCTGCAGCTGCGGGCGGTCGAGTACGCCCGCAACCACGGCGTGCGCCTGCACTGCCGATCGTCGTTCGAGGACGCCACCGGTACGGTTGTGGTGTCCGAGGAGGAGACCCTGGAACAGCCGCTGATCACCGCCGTCACCCACTCGACCCAGGAGGCTCGGGTCACCCTCCTGGGCGTCCCCGACCGGCCGGGCGTCGCCGCGCGCATCTTCGGGGCCCTCTCCGACGCCAACGTCAACGTCGACATGATCGTCCAGAACGAGCCCCTGTCCGAGGGCGCCGAGGCCGACATCTCGTTCACCGTTCCCCGGGACGACGTCCCGGTTGCCGAGAGCACCCTCCACCCAATGGTGGGCGATCTGCTCTCCCGGGTCGCCACCCACACCGAGATGGGCACGGTGTCGATCATCGGAGCCGGGATGAAGTCCCATCCCGGGGTGGCCGCCAAGGTGTTCAGGACGCTGGGCGAGCAGGGCATCAACATCGAAATGATCTCCACCTCGCCGATCAAGATCTCCTGCGTGATCGAGCGGGCCCACGTCCCCCGCGCGGTCCAGGCCCTGCACGCGGCGTTCGAGCTGGGCACCGACGTGCACCAGGAGGATCCGTTCAGGGGGGTTCGGTGAGCGGCTACCGGGTGGCAGTGATCGGAGCCACCGGCGCGGTCGGCTCCACCATGCTGGCGCTGCTCGCCGAGCGCGGGTTTCCCGCCGGCGAGATCGTGCCGTTCGCCTCCGAGCGCTCGGCCGGCCGTGAGCTGGACGGCGGCCTGGCGGTGCGGCCCCTCGACGACGAGGGGGTCGAGGGATTCGACGTCGCGCTGCTATCGGCCGGCTCGAGCGTGGCCCGCGAGTGGGCGCCACGGTTCGCCGCCGCCGGCGCCGTGGCGGTGGACAACTCGTCGGCGTGGCGAATGGAGCCGGACGTCCCGCTGGTGGTGGCCGAGGTCAACCCGGAGGCAATCGACTCCCAGCGGGGCATCGTCGCCAATCCCAACTGCTCGACCATGCAGATGGTGGTGGCGCTCAAGCCGATACACGACGCCGTCGGGATCGAGCGCATCGTGGTCTCCACCTACCAGTCCACCTCGGGGACCGGGCAGCGCGCGGTGGACGAGCTGCTGGACCAGTCGCACGCCATGCTCCACGAGATGGAGCCGCCCGCTCCGGCGGCGTACCCGCACCGCATCGCGTTCAACGTCCTGCCCCAGGTCGAGGCGTTCCGGGACGGCGACGATTACACCACCGAGGAGCGCAAGATGATGGCGGAGACCCGCAAGATCCTCGGCGATGAGTCGCTGCGCATCTCGGCGACCTGCGTGCGGGTCCCGGTCCCCCACTGCCACTCGGAGTCGATCAACCTCCAGACCGGGAAGGACCTCTCGCCGGAGAGCTGCCGCGAGCTGCTCGCCTCGGCCCCCGGCGTCGCGGTGCTCGATGACCCGGGCAACGGGATCTACCCGCTGGCCTCCGAGGCGGCGGGGCGGGACGAGGTCTTCGTGGGGCGCATCCGCCGCGACCCCTCGGCCGAGCGGACGCTGAATCTGTGGGTGGTCTCCGACAACCTGCGCAAGGGCGCGGCCACCAACGCGGTCCAGCTCGCCGAGCTGCTCGACGAGCGCGGCCTCATCGGGGCCGGCGCGCCGCGGGTGGCCTGACCGCCGGCTAGGCGGCCTCGGCCACGACCGACTGGCTCCAGTCGATCACCGACGTGGGCTTGACCACGTGCTTGGACATCCCCAGCTCGCGGGGCGAGAGCCCGAGCGCCAGCCCGAGCAGCTGGGGCAGGTGGAGCACCGGCATGCCCAGGTCGCGGCCGATCACCCGCTCGGCCTGCGGCTGCTGGAGGTCCAGGTTGAGGTGGCACAGCGGGCAGGGCGTGACCAGGCAGTCGGCGTCGGCCTCGATGGCGTCGCCCAGGTGGCGCCCGGCCTGCTTCAGCGAGGCCTCCTTGTTCATCGTGATGATCGGGAAGCCGCAGCACTTGTACTGGCCGGCGTAGTCGATGACGGTCCCACCCAAAGCTTCGATGATCAGGTGCAGGTAGGTGTCGCGGGGGTGGGCGTCGCCGATGCCCAGCCGGTCGGTCGGGCGGACCAGGTAGCAGCCGTAGAAGGGGCCCACCCTGAGATTCTCCAGCGGACGCTTGACTCGGGAGCGCAGCTCGTCGAGGCCCATGTCCTCCACCAGGAGCCAGGCCAGGTTCTTGTTGACCACGCCGCGCTGGTAGTGCAGGCCCTCGCCCTGGAGGTTGTCGTTGATCTGCTCGCGGTAGTCCTGGTTGGCGTCCAGGCGTTCCTGGCACTCGCTCATCGAGCCCTGGCAGGTGGAGCAGATGTTCATCATCAGCGCCCCGTCGGTCCGCTGGGCCAGCGCGAAGGTGCGGGCGTTGAGGGTGTCCGCCAGCTCCTGGTTGTGCTCGGCGATCACCCCGGCGCCGCAGCAGGCCGCCCGGTCGAGCTCGAGCAGCTCCAGGTCGAGCAGGGGCGCCACCTTGGCCATCGCGCCGTGCAGCTCGGGCGTGAAGCCGCGGCTGACACAGCCGGGCCAGTAGGCCACCCTCACCGGTTCGGCTCCTTCTGGGGCCCCGAGGCCACGTTCTGGGAGTCGGCCTCGAAGTCCTCGCGCATCGTCGCCGTCTCGCCGGCCTCGTGCTCGGTGCCCTCGACGTCGTCCTCGTAGCCGGTGATGTAGAGGTTGAGCTCCAGGGGCTCCTCCTTGGACTCCACCGACTGGATCAGCTTGCGCACCTCGCGGTAGTGACGACGGTGGGGATGCAGCAGGGCCTTCCGGGGGGTCACCTTGCCGCGGGCCAGCGCGGTGGTGATGACCGGCAGGGAGCTGAGCAGCTCGGGCACGGCCCGGGGGTGGAGCTTGCCGCCGTAGGAGTCGGGCAGGAGGTCGGCCTCGTGCAGGAGCCCGTTGCGCTCGATGTTGTCCACGAACGCGGTCTCGTGGCGATGGCCGTTGTTGCGATCCTCGATGCCCTGGTTCCCGGCGGCGCGTCGCAGGCGCATGATCTGGCTCATCGGCGCAACTCCCTTGGGGCAGGCGTCGATGCAGTTGAAGCAGTGGGTGCAGTCGTAGATGCCGTGGGGGTCCTCGGCGACGTCCTTGAGGCGCTCATAGTGCTGGCCGTCGCGGGGGTCGCCCACGAACCGGTAGCTCTTGGCCAGGGCCGCCGGGCCGATGAACAGCGGATCCACCTCCATCGACAGGCAGTCCGACACGCAGGCGCCGCACTGGATGCAGGCCATCGACTGGGTGACGTCGACCATCGCCTCGTGGGGGACGACGTACTCGCGCTCGGGGGGCTCGCCCTCGGGGAGCAGCCACGGGGTGACGCGCCTTATCTTCTTCCAGTGGACCGCCTCCATGTCCACGATCAGGTCCTTGACCACCGGCATGTTGCCCATGGGCTCGACCACGACCATGCCGTCCTCCTGGGAGTGGCCCGCCGCGAACTCGAGGTGGGTGTTGCAGGCCAGCCTCGGCTTGCCGTTGATCCTCACCCCGCAGGAACCGCAGATCGCCGCCCGGCACGAGCAGCGGATGCCCAGGGTCCCGTCCTGGACGGCGCGCACCTTGAGGATGCCCTCCAGGACCGACTGATGCCCGTCGAGCTCGACGCGGTACTCCTGCCAGTACGGAGCCTCGCCCGACTCGGGCAGGAAACGGCGGATCTTGAGGGTGAACTCGGGCACCGGTCCTAGTACTTCCTCTCCTCAGGCTCCCAGCGCGTGATCGTCACCGGGGAGTGCGACACCTCCGGCGTGCCGTCCTCGGCGCGGGCCACGTTGATGTGCTTGAGCCACTCGTCGTCGTTGCGCTCGGGGTGGTCGGTGCGGAAATGGGCGCCGCGGGACTCGGTCCGCTCGATCCCGGACACCACCATGGTCTCGGCGCAGTCCAGCATGTACCCCAGCTCGATCACGCCCAACACGTCCTGGTTGAACACCGTCCCGCCATCGTCGATCCCAACGCTCTCGGCCTGCTCCTTGAGCCCCCGGATGGTCTGGAGGCAGGCATCCAGGCCCTCGGCGTCGCGGAACACGGCGCAGTAGCGGTTCATCGCCTCGCCGAGCTCGTCCTTGAGCTGTGCCACCCGGCGCCCGTTGCCGTCCCGGCCGATGATCGCGTCGATCCAGGCCTCCTCATCGGTCAGCCGCGAATTGAGGTTGCCGTCGGGCATGGGCAGCTCGACGGCGCGGGCCGCGGCGTCCTCGCCGGCACGGCGACCGAAGATCAGCGTGTCGAGCAGTGAATTGGCGCCCAGCCGGTTGCCGCCGTGGACCGAGACGCAGGCGCACTCGCCGGCGGCGTAGAGGCCGGGGATCGGCGTGCGCCCCACGTTGTCGGTGTGGATGCCGCCCATGATGTAGTGCTGCCCGGGCCGGATGGAGATCGGATCCTTGGTGATGTCGACGCCGGCGAAGTCGCGGCCGATGTTGACGATCTCCCTCAGCGCCTCGAGGACCCGCTTGCGGGGGACGAGCGTGATGTCCAGGGCCAGGCCGCCGTTGTCCAGGCCGCGTCCCTCGTTGATCTCGGTCTGCTCGGCGCGGGAGACGACGTCGCGTGAGGCCAGCTCCAGCTTGTTGGGGGCGTAGCGCTCCATGAACCGGTCGCCCTCCTTGTTGAACAGCTGGGCGCCCTCGCCGCGGGCTCCCTCGGTGATCAGGAAGCCGTTCTCCACCAGCGTCGTCGGGTGGTACTGGACCATCTCCATGTCCATCACCGGCGCCCCGATGCGGTAGGCCTGGGCGATCCCGTCGCCGGTGCAGATCAGCGCGTTGGTGGTCGGCTTGTAGGCCTGGCCCGCGCCGCCCGAGGCCTGGATGACCGCCTTGGCCCGGAACAGCTCCATGGTCCCGTCGCTCACGTCGCGCGCGATCGCGCCGGTGCACTGGCCGTCGTCGTCCTGGAGCAGCGAGGTGACGAACCATTCCTCGTAGCGGTCGACCTGCTCGTGGTACTTCATGAGCTGCTCGTAGAGCACGTGCAGCAGCGCCTGGCCGGTGATGTCGGCCACGTAGTACGTGCGCGCCTGCGACGCGCCCCCGAAGGCGCGCGTCCCCAGGTGCCCGGTGTCGTCGCGATGGAAGGTGACGCCCAGGTGCTCGAGGTGGAGGATCTCGTCGGGCGCCGCCCGGCACATGATCTCGATCGCATCCTGGTCGGCCAGGTAGTCCGAGCCCTTGACGGTGTCGAACGCGTGCGACTCCCAGGTGTCCTCGGGGTTGAGCGCCGCGTTGATGCCGCCCGCCGCCGCATTGGAGTGCGATCGCACGGGGTGGACCTTGCTCACGATCGCCACCGTGGCGCCGGCGTCGGCGGCCGCCAGGGCCGCGCGCTGCCCGGCCAGGCCGGCGCCGATGATCAGGACGTCGTGGGAGGGCATGCGGACTCGATCCTAGTGGAGCACCCGCGCCGGTCCCCCGCCTCAGGCGTGGCCCATCGCGGCCGACTGGAGGGCGCGGCGCACCTGGTCGCGGGTGATCACGCCCCGCAGGACCCCGTCGGCGTCAACCGCCATCAGGGCGCCCAGGCGGTTGAGCGGCTCAGAGCCCAGCAGCGACTCCAGCGAGGCGTCCTGGCCCACCCGCCACTCGCCGGCCTCCGCGCCGTCGGTCATGTCGGCCACCGTCGGGCCCGCCTCGTCGGTGGTCTCCGCAGAGCGCACGCGCTCCTCGCGCACCACCCCCACGAAGCGCCCGGCCGCGTCCACGACCGGGAACCAGGGCCAGCGGTAGCGCAGGAAGAACTCCTCGAGGGCGCGGCGGAGCGGCAGGGAGGAGGGGATGGTCACCGGTTCGCGGTCCATGATGTCGGCCACGGTGATCCCGCCCATGCGCTCGGAGAAGGCCGAGCGCATCAGCTCGCCGCGCGCGGCCTGGAGCAGCATCCAGCCCAGCGCCATCGCCCACAGGCCGTTGATCAGTTCCCTGCCCACCACCGCCAGCGCGAGGCCCCAGACGATCAGCAGGTAGGCGAAGATCTGCCCCAGGTTGGCGGCTATGCGCGTGGCCCGGACGCGGTCCCCGGTGACGCGCCAGGCCGCGGCGCGCGCGATCCGCCCTCCGTCGAGGGGGAAGCCGGGCACCAGGTTGAACACCAGCAGGACCGTGTTGATGGTCGCCAGCCACCCGAGCAGCAGCAGGCCAGGGGAGGGGGCCGCGCCCGCCCGCAGCAGCGCGGCGTCCCGGAAGTGGCCCCACCCGGTCAGCGCGCTGCCGATCGCGAGGCAGACCGCGACGACCGCCAGGGTGACCAGCGGCCCGGCGACCGCGATCTTGAACTCGGTGCCGGGGGAGTCGGGCTCGCGGTCCATCTTGGCCAGGCCCCCGAAGAACCACAGGTCGATCCCCGAGATCGAGATCCCCAGCCGGCGGGCCACCAGGGCGTGGCCCAGCTCGTGGAGGATCAGCGACATGAAGAACAGCAGCGCGCTGGCCACCGCGGTCAGGTAGGCGACCGTGTCGGAGGAGTCCAGCGTCGCCCGGAACCACCCCGAGAGCAGGAAGATGAAGAAGAACAGCACGACGAACCAGCTGGAATCCACGCCGATGCGGATGCCGAAGACGCGCACGAGCTGGATCGAGCCGCGGCCGAACATGGCTTGGATGATCCCATGGGCGGCTCGGCGCCCGTGACGCGGCGATAGCATCGCGCGCCTGCGGAAGACCGAGCGGCGAAAGGATCCGGCCCGATGGCCCACGAAGTGACGCTGATTCCAGGCGACGGCACGGGGCCGGAGCTCATCGAGGCCACCCGCCGCGTCCTGGAGGCGACCGGCGTGGGGTTCCAATGGGACGAGCACCCGGCCGGTGAGGACGTTTACCGGGAGGAGGGAACGCCGTTCCCCGACCGCACCCTGGAGTCGATCAAGCGGACCAAGGTGGGGATCAAGGGGCCCACGACCACGCCGGTGGGCTCGGGGTTTCGCTCGGTCAACGTCCTGCTGCGCAAGGAGCTCGACCTCTACGCGTGCCTGCGCCCCTGCAAGGCCTACGAGGGGGTGCGCACGCGGTTCCCGGAGACCGACATCGTCGTGGTGCGCGAGAACACCGAGGACCTCTACGCCGGGATCGAGTTCGAGCGCGGCAGCGACGAGAACCGTCGCCTGCGAGATTGCCTGGCTGAGCTGGATGCCCCGGTCCGCGACGACGCCGGCATCTCGGTAAAGCCGATCTCGGTGTTCGGCTCCGAGCGGATTGTCGAGGCCGCGTTCGACTACGCCGAGGAGTACGGCCGCGGCAAGGTGACCGCGGCCCACAAGGCCAACATCATGAAATTCTCGGACGGGCTGTTCCTGGAGGTCGCCCGCGAGGTGGCCGAGCGCCACCCGGAGATCGAGTTCGAGGACCGCATCATCGACAACCTGTGCAACCAGCTGGTGTCGCGTCCCGAGGAGTACGACGTGATCGTCCTGCCCAACCTCTACGGCGACATCGTCTCCGACCTCGGCGCCGGGCTGATCGGCGGGCTTGGGATGGCGCCGGGCGCCAACGTCGGCGACGATTACGCGGTCTTTGAGGCCGTGCACGGCTCCGCGCCGAAGTACAAGGGACAGAACAAGGTGAACCCGATGGCACTGATGCTCTCGGGAGTGATGCTGCTGCGTCACGTCGAGGAGCGCGAGGCCGCGGACCGCCTCGA
>DATFPO010000068.1:0-7239 GCA_035264745.1 Solirubrobacteraceae bacterium
GACGCCGACTATGCCGACCCCTCCCAGCGCGCCGACTGGCTGCGCGAGGCGTTCGACGACCTGCTGGAGGGGCGCGAGGTTCGCCGGCCCCAGACCGAACCGGTCGGCTGCAGCGTCAAATGGATGACCTGACCAGCCGGCGGTCCTACAGATAGCCGATCCGCCGGGCCTCGTCCTCGAGGCCCTCGCGGTGGTCCGGCGCGGCGATGTCGATCAGCCGGCGCGCCCGTTCGCGGATGCTGCGCCCCCGCAGCTCGGCGACGCCGTGCTCGGTCACCACGCGGTCCACGACGTTCTTGAACGTGGTGACGGCCGCCCCCGGATGCAGCTGGGGGACGATCCGCGACACCGAGCCGTCCGCGGTGGTCGAGTGCAGGACGATGAACGACTGGCCCCCCGACGAGTGGATCGCGCCCCGGCCGAAGTCCTCCTGGCCGCCGGTGGACGACCAGTACTGGCTGCCCAGCGACTCGGACGCGCACTGGCCGAGGAAGTCCACCTCCAGGGTGGCGTTGATCGCCACCATGCGCGCCTGGCGGCTGATGTTGCGCGGGTCGTTGGTGTGGTCGACCGGCCAGAACTCGACCCCGGGGTTCTCGTCCACGAACCGGTACAGGCGGGCGCTGCCCATGGCCGAGGTGGTCACGATCTTGTTGACGTGGTCGGTCTTGCGGGTCCCGGTCACCACCCCCTGCTCGACCAGATCCACGAACCCGTCCGCCAGCAGCTCGGTGTGGATCCCCAGGTCGCGGTGGCCGCTCAGCAGCTTGAGCACCTCGTTGGGCACGCTGCCGACCCCGGCCTGGACGGTGGCTCCGTCGGGCACCCGCTCGGCCACGTGCTGGGCGATCCGCCGGTCGGTGTCGCGCGGAGGCGGGTGCGGCACCTCGACCAGCGGGTAGTCGGCCTCGCACCAGCCCAGCACCTGGCTGACGTGGACCTGGTTCTCGCCGAACGTGCGCGGCATCTGGTGGTTGACCTCCACGAAGAACGGGACCGCCCCGACCATGGGGGCGACGTACTCGGCGTGGCAGCCGAGCGAGAAGTAACCGTGGCGGTCCGGCGGCGACACGGCGGCCAGGACCAGCGAGCACCCGGTGGAGGCCCGCATCAGCCGGGGCACGTCGCTGAAGTTGTTGGGGACCAGGTCGCAGCCGCCGCGGTGGAAGGCGTCGCGTACCACCGGGGACAGGAACCACGAGACGTGCCGCAGCCCGGCGACCTCGCCGAGCATGTAGCGGCGCTCGCGCAGGGGGAACATCTGGTGTACGCGGACGTCGCGCAGCCTCTCGTGGCCGGCCTCGAGGGCGTCCACGACGGTGGCGGGCTCGCCGTTGCCCAGACCCACGATGACATCGCCGGTGTCGCCGACGTGGTCCAGCACCGCCTCGGCCGGCCGGCGGCTGCGCCGCAGCGCGGCGGCGACGGTCGGTGGCTCGCGCGTCATCTCACCCCTCGAGCACGGCGCCGTCCTCGATGCAGACCCGGCCGTCGCCCGGGTGGTGCAGCTCGACCGCGCCGCGCACCACCACTCCGGCCCCGAAGACGACGTCGCCCCGCACCACGAGGCGCCGGCAGGCCGCCAGCGAGGGCGGTCCGGAGGGAAAGCGGGCCTCGAACTCGCCCACCAGCTTGTAGTGGGCCGGGTCGAGGTCGATGAATGGAGGGCCGCCGTCGCGCCCGGGTGCCAGGCCGACCCGCCAGTCGTCGTCGATCGCATAGCAGTCCGAGCGCAGCGCCAGCAGCTCGTTGGTCGTCTTCACCGGCGCGAAGCGCTCACGGGGCACGCGCAGGGCCCGGGAGCCGTCGAACACCGCCACCGCCGCGCCCATCGCGGTCTCGAGCTGGTAGACGTCCGGCGAGGAGGCGTCCGACGGGTCCACCGTCTTGCGGTTGACGATCATCGGCAGGCCGAGGACGTTGTCGCGCCGCGCCAGCTCGTCGGCCAATGCCCGCAGGTCGAGCCACAGCGTGTTGGTGTTGAAGTAGCGGTGACGCTCAACGTCCTGGAAGGAGTCGAGATCCTCCTCGGGCGTCTGGGCGATCTCCCTCAGCACCAGCCGGCCATCGCCCAGCCGGGCCAGGTGGCCGCCCTTGCGATCGGCGGCCGTGCGCTCGGCCACCTCCATGAGGAACGGCACCCGCTCGGCCGCCAGCCAACCCAGGATCCGGAGCTCGGGCACCGCGCCCAGATTGTCGGAGTTGGAGATGAACGCCCACCGGTAGCCCCGGTCGAGCAGGACCTCCAGGGTGCCGGAGGTGACGAGCGCGGTGTAGACGTCGCCGTGCCCGGGCGGGCACCACTCGAGCTCGGGGTCCGCGGGCCAGCTCACCGGGTGCAGGTCGTCGACGCGCACCTTGGGCTCCTTGTTCTGGACGAAGTCCAGCGGCACGTCGGACTCCAGCTCGGGGTAGCGGGCCAGCGCGGCCAGCGAGTCCTCGCGCGTATAGAAGCTGTTCATCAGCACCAGGGGCAGCCGGGCGCCGTGCCGGCGGCGCAGGGCCAGGATCTGGCGGGCGATGATGTCGAGGAAGGTCAGGCCGTCCTTGACCTTCAGCAGCGACTTGGCCCGGGTCATGCCCATGCTGGTGCCCAGGCCCCCGTTGAGCTTGATCGCCACCGTCCGGTCGAGCTCCTCGCGCCCGCCGCCGTCCGCGGAGGGCAGATCGTCCCAGGAGGGCACCGCGTCCAGCGGCTCCAGCTCGTCCTCGGGCAGGAGACCGGACTCCCCGGCGACCAGCTGGCGGTAGTAGTGGCGGAAGCTGTCGATCGCCGCCTTCGGCACGTCGGCGGCGCGCATCTTCTCCTCGCATGCGCGCAGGCCGTCGCCGGTCACCGGGCGATCGTAGCGGCGGCGGGCGCCGCGCCCGAGCCGCTACCCCGAGGCCGTCAGGACCAGGCGGATCCCCGACGGATCGTCGATCCCGACGCCCCCCTCCACCGGCGTGGCGGCGACGCCGGCCTCGCGCGCCCGCGCGGCCACCCGCTCGACCTCGTCGGCGTGGGAGAGCATGACATCGAACGACGACAGCCCCGCCGTCCCGGCGGGCGGCGCGGGCGCTCCGGCGCTGGCCCAGGTGTTCGTGCCGACGTGATGGTGGTAGCCGCCCGCCGAGAAGAACAGCGCCCCCGGATAGTCCCGCACGGTCACTTCGAAGCCCAGGATGCGGCGGTAGAAGCCCTCGGTCTCGGCGAGGTCGGCCACCTGGAGGTGGACGTGGCCGACCCGGGTGTCCGGCGGCATGCCGTCGGCACCGGACGGGATCGGATCCGCCTCGCGCGCCAGCGCGTCGAGGTCCAGCGGCAGCGTCGGCATCCGCACCCGCCCGTCGGCGTACCACCGCTCGCGCGGGCGATCACGGTAGATCTCGATGCCGTTTCCCTCCGGGTCGCGGAGGTAGAGCGCCTCGCTGACCAGGTGGTCGGACGCGCCGCTCAGCCGCCACCCGGCGCCGACCAGGCGGTGCAGGGCCCGGGCCAGGTCGAGGCGGCTGGGCACGAGGATCGCGAGGTGGAACAGCCCGGTGCTCGGCGCCGGCCGCCGCGGAGCGTCCGGGCGACCCGTCAGCTCGACCAGTGCCGCGCCGTCCACGCCGAGAGCCACGATGTCGCCGTCCCGGCGAAGCTGTCGCAGGCCGAGCGCCTGCTCGTAGAAGCGGGTGGCAGTCGAGAGGTCGGCCACGACGAGGCGCACGGTCCCCAGCGTGGTTCGAGGGTCGATCGTGGTGGCTTGGGGCACAGTGGCTCCGGGCCGGATCCGCTCGGCCACTGTACCCGGCGGGCGCCGCCGGGTCGGGCCGCCCCCACACCGGCCTAACCTGACCCGGTGCTGATCCGCGACGCGCGCGAGGACGAGCTGGACGAGGCCGCCACCCTGATGGTGGCCGCCTACCGCGAGTACTCGCCGCTCATGCCGCCGGAGGCCTGGAGAGCCTACTCCCGAGACATCGAGGCGGTCCGCGGGCGTCTCGACCACTCCCGCCTGATCATCTGCCGGGCCGACGGCCGCCTCGCCGGCGCGATCACCTTCTATCCACCCGGATCGGGTCCCTGGTGGCCCGCTAACTGGGCGGGCTTCCGGCTGCTGGCGGTCGATCCCGAGCGCCGCGGCCGGGGAGTGGGCCGCGCCCTGGTGGACGAGACGATCACTCGCGCCGGCGCCCGGGGCGCCACGGCGCTGGGCATCCACACCACCCCCTGGATGAGCGCGGCGATGGCCCTCTATGACTCGGTGGGGTTCGTGCGCGACCCCCGATGCGACTTCGAGCCCGACGTCCCGCTGCCGGACGGAACGCGGCTTCGCGTGGACTGCTATCGGCTCGACCTTCCCCGACGGCCGGCCGGCACGCCGCCGTAGATGTGAGCGTCCCGCGTCAGCGGTCGCGGGCGGACTCGGCAACGTAGTAGACGTGGGCCAGGACCCCCGCGCTCAACGGCCGGCACAGCAGCCTGCGCCGGCGCCGGCTCTCCCAGCGCGCGAACCACGTCCCGATGCGCAGCGCGGCGAATCCGCACACCAGCGTCCAGCCGGCGGCGATCAGCTCCGCGGCGCCGGGGAGGTGAATCAGGATCTCGTCGCGCGGCTTGCCGATCAGCAGGAGCGTGACGGCCAGGCCGACCGCGGCGCCGATAGCCAGCGCCAGCACCAGGCCGATCGCCGCCACCACCGCCCGCACGGCGGTGCGGCGCCGGGACTCCAGCCATCCGTGCGGCGGCGGCTGGGGCGCCCGCTCGAACTTCTGCCAGTACATCACCTCGGGGCCCGACCGGCGCCCCAGCGTCACCCCGGTGACGGCGGCGAAGGTGGTCAGCAGGAACAGCACGATGCTTCCCGTCGCCTCCAGCGGGCTGAACCGGGACACCGGCACCACCGCGAACCCGATCGCCAGGGCGACCAGTCCGACCGAGGCCAGGACCGTGCCCATCCACAGCAGCTCGCCGCTGGCGGAGGCCAGGCGCAGCCGGGGCGGCCCCTGAGCGGGGAGGAACGGCAGGTCGGGCTCGGCGCCGGACACGGGTGGATTCTCCGCCACCGCGCAGGCTGAAGGTGATAGTAAGCACGGCAATCGGCGGCCCGCATTCGAACCAGGCGGTGGGGATGGCGGACTACACGGTCAAGCGCTTCGACGAGATGGAGCCGATCCTTGACGGGGTGTTCCGTCGCGCGCGGGCCGAGTTGGGTGTGACCTCGTTCGGGATGCAGCTGCTCCAGATGCCGGCCGGCGCCGACTTCTATCCCAACCACGACCACTCCCACGACGGCCAGGAGGAGGTCTACGTGATCCTCGAGGGATCAGCCGACTTCGACATCGAGGGCGAGCGGGTGCATATGGAGCCCGAGACCGCCATGCGAGTCGCGCCGAGTACGAAGCGGCGGATCCATCCCGGGCCCGACGGCGTCCGGATCCTGGTCCTGGGCGGCGTGCCCGGCGGCGTCTACGAGCCACCCGGCTTCACCGAGCTGGGCGGTCCGGCTCCCGTCGCCGACCAGGACTGACCGTGACCGGCGGTCTGCCCCTCGGCCCGACGCGGCCCGCCGCCCTGTGCGTCGTCCTGCTCGCCGCCGGCGCGCTCGGGTCATGCGGCAGCCGGCAGGCCGGCGGAACGGGCCCCGGTGCCGCCCCGCCGCCGAGCGGCGTGATCGGCCACTGGCAGGGCCGACTGCACCAGCGCGGGCTGGCCCCGTTCACGGTCAGGGCGCTCGTCCGCTCCCTGCGCGACAGCGGCGCCAACCGGGTCTGGTACTCGGGCATCCGGTGCGCGGGTAACTGGACCTATTTCGGCCGCCGGGGGCGGGCATTCCGCTTCCGCGAGGTGATCCGGGTGGGCCACGGCGGGAAGTGCAAGGGCGTCGGGACGGTCACACTGGTCCCGGCGCCGGGCGGCCGGCTGGGCTACCGCTTCCAGGGCGGTGGCGTGGTCAGCCGAGGTGTCCTGTCACGGGTGCCCGGCGGCTAGGCCATGCCGCCCCGTCGCAGCGCCGCGACGTTCGCCAGCGCCGGGGTGACCGCCAGCGCCGGGACCGTCGCCAGCGCCGGGGTGGCGGGCAGCGCCGGGACGATCGCCAGCGCCGGCGTGGCGGGCAGCGCCGGAACCGCGGCCAGCGCCGGCGTGGCCCTGAGCGCCGCCACGGTGGCCAGCGCCGCCATCGCCGGCAGCCTCGCGAGCGTCAGATGCGTGGGCTGCGTGGGCTGTGTGGGCTGCGTCGACTGCGTGGGCTGTGTGGGCTGCGTGGGGCTGAGGGGCGCGGTCGGGGCGGTCGGGCGCCGCGCCTAGTCCCCGCCTTGCATCGTCGGCCGCAGGCCGGTTTCCTACCCGCCAGACCCCGCGTCGAGCGGGCACTTCGAGGAGGCACCGATGAGTCGCATTCGGGCTCGCTTGACCTACGCCAATGTCACCGCCACGCTGGCCCTCTTCGTGGCGCTGGGAAGCGGCTCTTATGCGGTGAGCGCCGTCCCTGCCACCACTGCCGTTCCCTGCTGCACCCAACGGGACGGCGCGACGTTCCTGCGCTTCAACTCGATCCGGTCGCCCAACATCGCCAACGGCCCGGTCATGACCGCCGATATCGGGACCGGCCAGGTCACCTCTACCGACCTCCGGGACGGCACCGTCGCGGTGACCGACCTGTCGCCGCAGGTGGTGGCGCGCCTGAAGAAGCCCTCGACCGAGCAGAAGGACAAGCACGACAACAACTCCGCGGGCGGCGGCGTCACGACCCCAACCGCCACCACCCCGACGACGAGCAC
The DNA here is from genome assembly GCA_035264745.1 of Solirubrobacteraceae bacterium. Lineage (GTDB taxonomy): Bacteria > Actinomycetota > Thermoleophilia > Solirubrobacterales > Solirubrobacteraceae > DATAEY01. The sequence continues at coordinate 6,751 of DATFPO010000068.1, forward strand.
CACCGGCTCAACCCCGTAGCCGAGATCCCGAGCGCCGCCGCGGTCGCGCGGCGGCGCTCGCGGTATCGACCTGTTCCCGCCGCAACCGCTAGGTTGGGCGACGGCGTCGACCGAGGAGGACAGATGGAGCAGCTGAAGGGCCGCAGCGCCGTGGTCACGGGGGCCTCGGGCGGCATCGGCAGGGAGATCGCGCGGGCGCTGGCGCGCGAGGGGATGAACCTGGCGGTCTCGGGCCGGCGCGAGGACGTGCTGGAGTCGCTGGCCACCGAGCTGCAGGGCCTGGGGGTCCAGGCCCACCCGGTCCCGGCCGACCTCTCGGATCTCGATCAGGTCGACTCGCTGGTCGAGCGCTGCGAGACGGCGCTCGGCTCCATCGACGTGCTGGTCAACAACGCCGGGGTGGAGCAGGTCGCGGCGTTCACCGAGTACTCGAGGCAGGAGCTGATCTCGATGGTCGAGCTCAACCTCACCGCGCCGCTGCTGCTGACC
>DATFPO010000069.1:0-9941 GCA_035264745.1 Solirubrobacteraceae bacterium
GCTGGGTTCAGAACGTCGTGAGACAGTTCGGTCCCTATCTGCCGTGGGCGTTGGAGAGTTGAGAGGAGTCGTCCCTAGTACGAGAGGACCGGGATGAACGCACCTCTGGTGTATCTGTTGTCCTGCCAAGGGCACTGCAGGCTAGCTACGTGCGGATCGGATAACCGCTGAAGGCATCTAAGCGGGAAGCCGGCCTCGAGATGAGCTCTCCCATCCCCTCGAGGGAGTAAGACCCCTGGAAGATCACCAGGTCGATAGGCCGGATCTGGAAGGACGGCGACGTCCGAAGGAGACCGGTACTAATGGGTCGAGGGCTTGACGGTTTTTGTGATCCCGCCTTCGGCGGCTCCGCTGTGCGGTTTTCAGGGCCCGGGGGAGGCTCCGGTCTCGCCGGATCTCGGTGGCGTTAGCGAGAGGGATACACCTCTTCCCATTCCGAACAGAGCAGTTAAGCCTCTCAGCGCCGATGGTACTTGGCCCTCACGGGCCTGGGAGAGTAGGTCGCCGCCGGTCCTTCATTCCCATCCTTAGCTCGGGGCGGGCGCCCGGTCGGGCGCTCGCCGCGGGCGGCATCCGGCCCGGCGAGCTGCGCTAGCCGCGCCTCCCAGCCGCCGCCCTCTCCGCGTGCCGGCGCTGCGGCACTGGGGAGAGGCACGGCTGCGGCCTGGGCGCAACCTCGCCGGGACGCCGCGCCGGCCTCCAGCCGACCGCGCGGCGATGTGGATGCTCGGCCCTCTCCGGCTCGGCCTCGGGCGCCGTCAGCCGGCGCAGGGCGGAGCGCAGCAGCGCGCCGGACCAGCGCGCCGCGGGAGTGGAGGGGGGCTTGGCGAACATGCGCGCAGGCTGGCGAACGCCCCCGACGGAAGCCCCGGAACGGGCCCGAACGCCAGGCCGCCGAAATGCGGTTTTCGGCTTGGTTGCAGGTATTTCGTCGTCGGCCCGGCTGCAACGCGCGTTGCAGGACCGCCGAAACGGGCGCTCAACCGTCGACCGGCGCGTGCGATCCCTCGAGGCCGAGCTCCCGGGCGTGGGGCTCCAGTGCCCCGATCACGAACGCGACGTGGTCGTCGAAGTCGACGTCGAGCTCCTCGGCGGCCCGGCGCAGGGCGTCGCGGTCGACCGCCGCCGCGAATGATGGCTGCCTCAGCTTCTTGCGCACCGATTTCGGCGTCATGCCGTGGATGCCCTGGGGCCGGACGTAGGTGCAGGCGGCGATGAACCCCGAGAGCTCGTCCACCGCGTACAGCGTGCGCTCGAGGGCCGAGTCGCGCGGGACGTCCAAGTAATCGGCGTGCGACGCCACCGCGCGCACGAACTCGGCCGGGTAGCCGCGCCGCTCCAGCTCGGCCATCGCGTGGCGCGGATGGCCGTCCACGGGCGAGGGAAACCGCTCGTAGTCGAGGTCGTGAAGCAGGCCGACCTGGCCCCACAGCTCCTCGTCCTCGCCCAACCGACCCGCATAGGCCCGCATGGCCACCTCGACCGCCAGGACATGCCGGCGCAGCGACTCTGACTCCGTCCACTCGCAGAAGAGGTTCCAGGCCTCCTCGCGCGAAAGGGGGAGGGGCATGGCTGTTACCCTAGCGGAGGGGCATGGCTGTTACCCTAGCCCAGCGCCGCGGAGCCGATCACCGCCGGGTTCCACGGGGTGGTGCGCCCATGGAGAAGTTCGTCATCGAAGGCGGCGTTCCGTTGTCGGGCACGGTGCAGCCGGCCGGCAACAAGAACAGCGCCCTGCCGATCCTGGCCGCCTCGGTCCTCACCGAGGAGGAGGTCGTGCTCCGAAACGTGCCCCGCATCCGCGACGTGGACACGATGATCGGCCTGCTCGAGCACCTCGGCGTGCGGGCGGAGTGGCGCGGCCCCAACGAGCTGTCGCTCTCCGCCGCCGACCTGGTCGCACCGCCGCTGATCGATCGCGAGCTCTCGTCCCAGATCCGCGCGTCGTTCCTGCTGGCCGGGCCCCTGCTGGCGCGCCTGGGCTCGGTGACGATGCCGCCGCCCGGAGGCGACATCATCGGGCGGCGACGCCTGGATCCGCACCTCGACGCCTTCCGCGAGCTCGGGGCTCGGTTCCGCGGGGATCGGGACATCGAGCTGGCCGCTCCCGCCGGCGGGCTCGGCGCCGGAGACGTGTTCATGGACGAGCCCTCGGTCATGGCCACCGAGAACGCGCTGATGGCCGCCGCGCTCACTCCGGGCACCACGATCATCCGCAACGCCGCCTGCGAGCCCCACGTCCAGGACCTCGCCCGCATGCTGGTCAAGATGGGCGCCGACGTGCAGGGGATCGGCTCCAACGTGCTGACGATCACCGGCGCGGAGGCGCTGCGAGGCTGCCAGCACGAGCTGGCGGCCGACCACATCGAGATCGGCTCGTTCATGGCGCTGGCCGGCGTGACCGGCGGCGAGCTTCGCATCCGCGGAGTGGTCCCGGACGACCTGCGGATGATCCGGCTGGCGTTCGGGCGGCTGGGGCTGCTTTCCGAGCTCGACGGCGACGACGTGGTGGTCCCCGGGCAGCAGCGCCTGGCCATGACCCGCGACCTGGGCGAGTACAAGTGCAAGCTCCAGGACGGACCCTGGCCCGCCTTCCCGGCGGACCTGACCAGCATCGCCATCGCCCTGGCCTCGCAGAGCGAGGGCTCGGTGCTCATCCACGAGTGGATGTTCGAGAACCGCCTCTACTTCACCGACAAGTTGAGCCTCATGGGCGCGGACATCGTCTCGTGCGATCCGCACCGGGTCATCGTCACCGGGCCGCGGCGACTGCGGGCTGAGCGGCTCGAATCGCCCGACATCCGGGCCGGGATGGCGATGCTCATCGCCGCCCTGTGCGCCGACGGCGTGTCGGAGATCGGCAACATCCGCCAGATCGATCGCGGCTACGAGCAGATAGACGAGCGCCTGCGCGCCCTGGGGGCCCGCATCGAGCGCGTCGCGACGGAGCCGGTCCACGCCTGAGGGCGTGGCCGGAGCACCACGCCCATGATCCGTCCGATCCCCAGCGGAACGCGCGACGTGCTGCCCGATGAGATGCGCGAGCTGCGCGCGATCACCGAGCCGATGCGGGCCGCGTTCGAGCGGTTCGGCTACGGCGAGGTCTACACCCCGGCGCTCGAGTACGAGTCGACACTGGCCACCGCCGTGCAGGCCGGGCTCGACCCGAGCCTGCCCGGCGCGGCTCCGGCCTACCGCCTGTTCGACGAGAACGGCGAGGTGCTGGTCCTGCGCTCGGACATGACGGTTCCGATCGCCAGGGTCGCGGCGACCCGTTACGCCGGCTCCGACCCGCCCCTGCGCTTCTGCTACTTCGCCCACGCCTACCGCGGCGTGCGCCCGCAGCGCGGCCAGCCGCGCGAGTTCCTGCAGGCCGGCATCGAGCTGATCGGCTCCGCGGCCCCCGAGGGCACCGCCGAGGCGCTCACCGTCCTGTGCGCGACGCTCGACGCCGCCGGGCTGGAGGGGTACCGGGTGGGAATGGGCGACGCCGGCCTCTACCCGGCGCTGCTCGACTCGCTGCGGGTTTCCGGCGCCGCGCGAGCCGAGCTCATGCAGGCACTCGCCCGCCGGGACTTCGTGGCGCTCGAGCACCGGATCGACGGCCTGGGGCTGGATGCGGAGGCCGCGGCGCTGCTCGTCGAGGTCCCGCAGCGACGCGGGGGCAAGGATCTCCTCAGCGCCCCGGACGGAGCGGTCGCCGAGGCGGCGGGACGAATGGCGCGGGTGCGCGACCTGCTTGACCCCGCAGTCGGCGAGCGGATCATCTTCGACCTGGGGCTGAGCCGCGGCCTCGGCTACTACACCGGGGCGGTGTTCGAGGTCTACGACCCCGCGCTGGGGGCGCCGCTCGGCGGCGGCGGCCGCTACGACGACCTGCTGGCCCGGTTCGGGAGGCCCCTCCCGGCGGTCGGCTTCGCTCTCAACGTCGAGCGCCTGCACCTGGCGCTGACCGGCGAGGAGCGCTACCGGTGAGCGGGCGGGGCCGGCGCCCAGGGCTCACCATCGCGGTGCCGCGGGGAGCCCTGTTCGAGGGGACGCTCGACCTGCTCGACCGCCTCGGGATCGACACCGAGCCGGTACGCGCCAACGACCGCAGGCTGCTGTTCGAAGACATCGGGCTGATCACCATGCGCCCCTCCGACGTCCCCACTTACGTCGAGGCGGGCGCCGCGGACCTCGGCATCACCGGCAAGGACGTGCTCATGGAGCAGTCGGGCGGCCCCGATCGGCGGGGTCGCGAGGTCTACGAGCTGGCCGACCTCGGGTACGGGCGCTGCCGCATGGTGCTGGCCACCCGGTCCGGTCAGGACGCGGCGGCCGAGGCGCTGCGCCGGCTGGGGGTGATGCGCATCGCGACCAAGTACCCGCACGTGGCGGCACGCCACTTCGAGCAGACCGGCCGCCAGGCCGAGATCGTCGAGGTCAAGGGCTCGGTCGAGCTGGCGCCCCTCACCGGGCTGGTCGAGGGGATCGTCGACCTGACCGCCACCGGCCGGACGCTGGCCCAGAACGACCTGGTGGTCCGCGAGGTGATCGCGGAGTGCACTGCCCGGCTGATCGCCAACCCGGTCGCCCATAAGCTCAAGGCCGCCGCGGTGGACGAGGTGCTGGAGAGTGTCCGTGCGGCTTGAGCGCGTGAGGCTCGACGGCACCGGCCAAGCGCCGGCCGCCACGGCGGCCGTGCGCGCGCTCGCCCCAGCAGCGGCCTCGGTGACCGAGCCTGTGCGCGAGGTGATCGAGCGGGTGCGCGCCGACGGCGACCGGGCGGTCGAGGAGCTGACCCGCCGCTTCGACACCGGCGGCGCGCCGCCGTGGCCGCTGCGGGTCGATCGGCTCGAGCTGCGCTCGGCCCTCGAGCGCCTGGGGCCGGAGGTCAGGGCCGGCCTCGAGCTCGCCGCCGGCAACGTGCGGACGGTCGCCCTGGCCGGAATGGGCGGTCCGGAGCGGTCGGTCGATCTGGCCCAGGGACAGCGGGTCGTGCTGCGCGAGTTCCCGGTCCGTCGCGCCGCGATCTACGTCCCCGGCGGTCGGGCTCCCTATCCCAGCACGGCGGTGATGGGCGCCGTGACGGCCCAGGCGGCCGGGGTGGAGGAGGTCGTGGTGTGCGCGCCGCCGGGCCCGGACGGGCAGGCCCAGCCCGCGATCCTGGCCGCCTGCCAGCTGTGCGGGGTGGACGAGGTCTACCGGGTGGGCGGAGCGCAGGCGATCGCCGCCCTGGCGCTGGGGACCCAGACCATCCCCGCGGTGGACGTGATCGCCGGACCGGGCAACCTCTACGTTCAGGAGGCCAAGCGCCAGCTCTCGGGCGTCGTGGGCATCGACGGCTTCGCGGGGCCCAGCGACCTGCTCGTCCTCATGGCGGGCAGCGACCCGGCGGACACCGCGCGCCTGGCGCTCGACCTGCTCGCCCAGGGCGAGCACGGCCCGGAGAGCCTGGTGGTGGCGGTCTGCGCCGACGACGACGAGCTGGCCCGGCTGCAGGAGCGGCTCGAGGAGCTCGCGCCCCAGCGACCGACCTCGGACCCGGCCGCCTGCGTGCTGGTTGCTGCCTCCGGTCTGGACGCCGCCCTGGCCTTCGCCGAGGCGTTCGCCCCCGAGCACCTCCAGCTCGCCGGCGTGGCGGCCGAGGCCCTGGCGCCGCGGATCCGCGCCGCCGGGTGCGTCTTCGTGGGAGCGCGCAGCGGCACTGCCTTCGGCGACTACGTCGCCGGCTCCAACCACATCCTTCCCACCGCCGGAGCGGCGCGCTTCACCAGCGGGCTCTCGCCGGCCCACTTCCGGCGCCGGGTGGCGGAGGTCCACCTCGGCGCCGCAGACGCGCTGGCGCCCGCCGGCGCGGCGATCGCCCGAGCCGAGGGGTTCGTGGTCCACGCCGAGTCGATGGAGGCGCGCATGGGAGACAATGGCCGTAATGGCTGACACCCCGCGAGCGGCCGAGGTCGCACGCACCACCAAGGAGACCAGCATCCGGCTCAGCCTGGCCCTGGAAGGAAGCGGCCAGGGCGCCCGGCGCACCGGGGTCGGGTTCTTCGACCACATGCTCGACCTGGTCGCGCGTCACGGCCGGCTCGACCTGGCGGTCGAGGTCGACGGCGACCTGGGCACGGGATCGCACCACACCGTCGAGGACACGGGAATCTGCCTGGGCCAGGCGCTCGATCAGGCCCTGGCCGACCGCCGGGGAATCGTGCGCTTCGGCGAGGCCACCGTGCCCATGGACGAGGCGCTGGCCACGTCCGCGATCGATATTTCGGGACGCCCGTACTGCGCCTTCGCCGCCCAGCTGCCGCCCGGCTCCATTGCCGGGTTCGACCACGAGGAGGCCGAGGAGTTCTTCCGGGCCGTAGCCATGACCGCCAAGCTGACCCTGCACCTGCGCGTCCACACCGGCAGCAACGCCCACCACGTGATCGAGGCGGCGTTCAAGTCGTTCGCCCGCGCGCTGCGGGCGGCGGTGCAGATCGACGCCTCCGAGACCGGCGTGCCCAGCACCAAGGGGACGCTGACGTGAGTGCGGCGGCGATCGGCATCGTGGACTACGGCATGGGCAACCGGCGGTCGGTCGAGAAGGCGCTCGAGCGCGTCGGGGCGCGCCCCGTGCTCAGCGCCGACCACGACGAGCTGCGAGCGGCCGACGGCCTGGTGGTGCCCGGGGTGGGTGCCTTCCCCGAGGCGATGCGACGGCTGGCCGCCGCGGGCCTCGACGAGCTCGTCGCCGAGCGGGCCACGGCCGCCACGCCGGTGCTGGGCATCTGCCTGGGCATGCAGCTGCTGTTCGAGTCATCGGCCGAGCTGGGCGGCGCGGCCGGGCTGGGGCTGCTGCCCGGGGCCGTCACCCAGCTGGATCCCCGCGGGGCCAAGCTGCCTCACATCGGCTGGAACGAGGTCGGCCGGCGCCGCGAGTCCCCGCTCACCGCGGGTCTCCCGGACCCGTCCGCCTTCTACCACGTCCATTCCTTCGTCGCGCGCCCCGCGGACGAGCAGCACGTCATCGGGGTGAGCGAGTACGGCGAGCCGTTCGCGTCCGTGGTCGGGCGCGATCCCGTATACGGAGTGCAGTTCCACCCCGAGAAGTCGTCCACGGCGGGGCTGCGGCTGCTGGCCAACTTCGCGGCCGTCTGCGCCCGCGTCGCGGCCTAGCCGCCCGGGCCGGCGCACGCGTATGGCATGGTCAGGGCGGCATGGACCTCTACCCGGCGATCGACATCCAGGGCGACCGGGCGGTGCGCCTGCGCCGCGGGCGCTTCGACCAGGCCACCGTGTACGCCGCGGATCCGCTGGACGCGGCCCGGGCCTGGGCTGACGCCGGCGCCCGCCGTCTGCATGTCGTGGACCTCGACGGCGCCCGGGAGGGCCGGCCGCTGGCCCTGGGGCACGTTCGTCGGATCGCCGGGAAGCTCGACCTGCCGGTGCAGTACGGCGGCGGCCTGCGCACGCTGGAGTCGCTGGGCGCGGCGCTGGAGGCCGGAGCCGCGCGCGTGGTCGTGGGCACCGCGGCCCACCGGGATCCCGAGCTGCTCGCCGCTGCCCTGGAGCGCCATCGCGAGCGCCTGGCGGTGGCGGTCGACGTGCGACGGGGCCGCCTGGCCACCCACGGCTGGACCCAAACCGCCGAGGTGGACGGCCGGGACGCGGTGCGCCGGCTTCGCGACCGCGGCGTCCAGGCCCTGGTCTACACCGACGCCGAGCGAGACGGCACCATGGAGGGCCCCGACCTCGAGGACGTCGCCGCTGTGGCCCGCGCGGCCCAGGGAGGACGGCTGATCTACTCCGGGGGAGTCGCCCGCCTGGAGGACCTCGAGCGCCTGGCCGCCCTGGGAGGGCCGGCGCTCGACGGCGTGATCGTCGGCAAGGCCCTCTACGAGGGGCGGTTCACGGTGGCCGAGGCGCAGCGCGCGCTGGACGCGAGAGCCTGAGCCGGTGCACTACACCAGGATCATCCCCTGCCTCGACGTGGACGCCGGCCGGGTGGTCAAGGGGACCCGGTTCATCGACATCCGCGACGCCGGCGATCCGGTCGAGCTGGCCGCGCACTACGACCGCGAGGGCGCCGACGAGCTGGTGTTCCTGGACATCACCGCCACCCACCAGAAGCGCGACACAATGGTGGCGCTGGCCCGGCGCACCGCCGACAACGTGTTCGTGCCGTTCACCATCGGTGGCGGCATCCGAGACGTGGCCGATGCCCAGGCCGTGCTCGACGCCGGGGCCGACAAGGTGACGATCAACTCGGCCGCCGTCGCCCGCCCGGGCCTGGTGGACGAGCTGGCCGAGGTGTTCGGTGCCCAGTGCGTCGTGCTGGCCATCGACGCCAAGCGACGGCCGGAGCCGGACGGCGGCTGGGAGGTGTTCGTGGCCGGGGGCCGGACCGCCACCGGCCGCGACGCGGTGGAGTGGGCGCGGGAGGGCGCCGAGCGCGGGGCGGGGGAGGTCCTGCTGACCAGCATGGACCGCGACGGCACCCAGGAGGGCTACGACCTCGAGCTCACCGGCGCGGTGGCCGCCGCCGTGGGAATCCCGGTGATCGCCTCGGGCGGAGCCGGCCAGCTCGACCACCTGGTCACCGGCGTGCAGGCGGGGGCGGACGCCGTCCTGTGCGCCTCGATCTTCCATTACGGCCGCTTCCGCATCACCGAGGCCAAGGCGCGCCTGGCCGCTGCGGGGGTCGCCGTGCGTCGCTGAGCCGCCGAGGTGACCACCACGCCCGGCAGACTCTGGCCATGGGCAGGCCGGAGACAGAGGAGCTGGCCGCCCGGATGCTGGAGCATCCGGGGATCGCCCGCGTCGCCGGTGCGCTGGCCGCGGTGCCGGGCTGCTGGCTGGTGGGCGGGGCCGTGCGCGACCTGCTGCTCGGCATTCCGCCGCTCGACCTCGACGTGGTGGTGGAGGGCGACGCGGGGGCCGCGGCGACCGTGGCCGCCGAGCGGCTGGGAGGGCGCACGCTGAGCCACCAGCGGTTCGGGACGGCGACGGTGGAGGCCGACGATCTGTCGTTCGACCTCGCCACCGCCAGGCGCGAACGCTACCCCCGCCCGGGGGCGCTCCCGGAGGTGGAGGCCGCGCCGCTGGACGAGGACCTGACCCGCCGGGACTTCACGGTCAACGCGCTGGCGTCGGCGCTCGCCGAGGAGCGGCTGGGCGAGCTGCGCGCCGCCGCCGGAGGCCTCGAGGATCTGTCGGCGCGGCGACTGCGCGTCCTGCACGAGCGGTCGTTCCTGGACGATCCCACCAGACTGCTCAGGCTGGCCCGCTACGGCGCCCGTCTGGGCTTCGACGAGGAGGCGACGACCGCGGCCCTGGCCCGTCGGGCCGTCGCCGAGGGAGCCCTGGCCACGGTCTCCGGGCCCCGGATGGGCGGCGAGCTCATGCTCCTGCTGGCCGAGCCCGAGGCGCTCGAGGCACTGCACCGGGCCGAGTCGCTGGGGCTCGACCGCGCGCTGCATCCGCGCCTGCGAGTGCGCCTCCAAGTGGCCGAATCGGCCCTGGCCGCGCTGCCGGCGAACGGGCGCCGGGACCTGACCCTGCTGGCGACCTGCGTCACCGGTCTGGAGCGGGTCGAGCTGCACGACTGGCTGGACCGGCTCGGTCTGACCGCGGCGGAGCGGGAAGCGGTCATCGCCGCGGTGCTGGACGCGCCCGGGCTCGCGCGCCAACTGTGTGCCGCCGATCGCCCGTCCCAGGTCGCCGCGCTGGCCCGGGGCCGCCCGCCCGAGCAGCTCGCCGTCGCCGCGGCGCTGGGGGCGCAGGCCCAGGTCGAGACCTGGACGCGCGAGCTGAGCCCGGTGACGCTGGAGATCAGCGGCGCCGACCTGATCGCCGCCGGCGTGGCCGAGGGACCGATGATCGGGCGGGCGCTGGAGGCGGCCCTGGCCGAGAAGCTCGATGGCGGGGCGAGCGGCCGCGAGGCGGAGCTGCGAGTCGCTCTGCGCGCGGCCGGC
>DATFPO010000070.1:0-4361 GCA_035264745.1 Solirubrobacteraceae bacterium
GGGCGGCCGGGCTGGACCTCGCGTTCCTCGACAAGCTGCGCCTCGACCCCAGCCGGGTGGCGGCGATGTCGCACGGCGTGCGCCAGATCGTGGCGCTGCCCGACCCGGTGGGCGAGGTCATCCGGGGCTTCAGGCTGCCCAACGGGCTCGACCTGCGCCAGGTCCGCACCCCCCTGGGCGTGGTGGCGGTGATCTACGAGGCGCGGCCGAACGTCACGATCGACTGCACCGCGCTGGCGATCAAGTCGGGGAACGCCATCGTGCTGCGCGGCTCCTCCCAGGCCGCCGACTCCAACGCCGTGCTGGCCGCCGTGGCCACCGGAGCGGCGGACGAGGCCGGCCTCCCCCCGGGGACGATCGGGCTGGTCGCCGGCGGCGGCCGCGAGGAGCTGGCCGAGCTGGCCACCCAGGACGGCCTGGTCGATCTCATCGTCCCCCGCGGCGGGGAGGGGCTGAAGGCCGCCCTCAAGGCCGTGGCCACGGTGCCGGTCATCTACGCCGCCTCCGGCAATTGCCACGTGTTCGTGGACGCCGACGCCGACCTGGCCGCGGCCGAGGAGATCGTGGTCAACGCCAAGACCCAGCGGCCCGGGGTGTGCAACGCGGTCGAGACCCTGCTGGTCCACCGCGACGCGGCGCCCGACTTCCTGCCGGCAGTCCTTCGCCGGCTGCGCGACGCCGGAGTGGAGCTGCGCGCGGACGGACGCGCCCGTGCCGCGGCCGGCGATCTGGCACCCGACCTCGGGGACGCCACCGAGGACGATTGGGACACCGAGTACCTGGCGATGATCCTGGCGGTGGCGGTGGTCGACTCCGTCCACGAGGCGATCGAGCACATCAACGCCCGCGGCAGTGGGCATTCGGAGGCGATCGTCACCGCCTCGACCGACTCCGCCCGGGCCTTCGAGCTGGGCGTGGACGCCGCCTGTGTCTACGTCAACGCGTCGACCAGGTTCACCGACGGTGGAGAGTTCGGGATGGGCGCCGAGATCGGGAACTCGACCCAGAAGCTCCATGCCCGCGGGCCCATCGGTATGCGGGAGCTGTGCACGTACAAGTACATCGTCGAAGGCTCCGGCCAGGTCCGCCCCTGACCCCCGCCGGCGTGACCGGGCAACGGGTGCGCTAGGGCTTGGCGCGAATCGGGATCCTGGGCGGGACGTTCAGCCCTCCGCACGTCGGTCATCTCGCCTGCGCGGAGGCCGCCCTCTCGCAGCTGGGGCTCGACCGCCTGCTCCTGATGCCGGTCGCCCTACCGCCGCACAAGGATGCGGGGGAGGACCCGGGACCGGAGCATCGCCTGGCGATGTGCCGGCTGGCCGCGGCGGGCGACGAGCGGATCGAGGTGTCCGAGCTGGAGGTCGACCGGGGCGGCCCGTCGTATACGGTCGATACCCTGCGCGCGCTGCACGAGGCAAGCCCCCAGGACGAGCTCACCTTCGTCGCCGGCGGCGACATGGCCGCCAGCCTGCCCGGCTGGCGACAGCCCGAGGAGGTCCTGCGGCTGGCCAGGTTCGCGGTGGCCGAGCGCGAGTGGGCCGGCCGCGCCGAGGTCGAGCGGGCCCTGGCCGGCCTGGATGGGCGCGACCGGGTTGTGTTCTTCGACATGCCTCGCATCGACGTCTCCTCCAGCGCGATCCGGGAGGGCATCGCGGCCGGGAGACCGGTGCGTGACCTGGTGCCGGACGCGGTCGCGCGCTACATCGAACAGCACGGGCTCTACGGAGCGCCGGCGGGCTCGCCGACGGTGGCGCGGTGAGCGGCGAGGAGCTGGCCCGGGTGATCGCGGGCTACGCCGAGGACAAGAAGGCGCAGGACATCGTCGCACTCGACCTGCGGGGCGTCGTGACCTACACCGACTTCTTCGTGATCTGCTCCGGGAGCTCGGACCGTCAGACCAAGGCCATTCACGACGGCATCTACGAGGGCCTCAAGCACGACCACGGGACGCTGCCCAGGCGCATCGAGGGGCTGCCCCAGGCAAGCTGGATCCTGATGGACTACCTCGACGTCGTGGTCCACGTCTTCACGCCCGAGATGCGGTCGTTCTACCGGCTCGAGCAGCTGTGGGGCGAGGCGCCCGCGCACGAGCTGGCGCGCGTGTGAAGCTGAGCGCCGGCGGCCGGGCCGAGGCCGCGCCTGTACTACCCTTGCCACCCGTAAGCCTGACCCTGGGGCTGTAGCTCAGCTGGGAGAGCGCCTCGCTGGCAGCGAGGAGGCCACGGGTTCGAGTCCCGTCAGCTCCATGAACGCTCGGCCGGCGCCGTCACCGGCCCCCGCGCAGGAAGTGGGCGAGCGCGCGATTGAATAGGTCGGCGCGCTCCCATTGGAGGAAGTGGCCCGCGCGCGGCACCACGAACGGGCCGATCAGCTCGCTGAACACCACCTCGCAACGCTCGGGGTAGTCGCGCCAGATGACGTGGTCGTCGGGTCCGTAGAGCGCCAGGGTGGGGACCGGGCTTGGCTCGAAGAAGCGCGGCGGCTCGGACAGCTCACGGGTCCCCATCGCGCTCTCGTAGTTGCCGAACGACGCCCGCAGCCGGTCGGGGTCGGCGAACGGCTCGGTCATGAAGCTCACCTCGCCGGGGTCGAAGGCCCCCGGGCTGGCCCAGAAGCGATGGCCGTAGAACCCGGCGATGTAGCGCCGGCGCCGTTCGGGCGAGTCCAGCTCGGCGGCCAGCGCCTCGGCGTCGCGGCCCTGCCGGATGAAGTAGTCGGCCGCTTGGCGCATCTCCCGCCCGGGGACCGAGGGCAGCCCGGCCTGTTCGTACTGCTCGGGGATCAGGGGGAGGACGGTGTTGAACAGGCACTGGCGCTCGACGAAGCCCTCGAAGCGCAGGCCGAGGTCCTGGATCACGCCGCCGCCGAGGTCGCCGCCGGCGGCGACGCAGCGCTCGTGGCCGAGGACGTCCTGGACCAGCGCGTGGAGGTCACGGGCATGGGCGGCCAGGTCGTAGAAGCCGTCGGGCGCGAGGCCCGAATCGCCGAACCCGCGCAGGTCGGGCACGATGACCTCGAATCCGGCCTCGGCGAGCGGCGCGACGTTGCGCCACCAGATCCGCTTGGTCTCGGGCCAGCCGTGGACCAGCAGGAGCGGGACGCCGTCGACTCCGTGCCTCAGGAAGGCGAGCTCGACACCGTCGCGCACCTCGGTGCGCTGCACCGGGAAGGCGGCCGGGTCCGGCACGCCCGCAGTCTAGGCGCCACCGGTCGCTAGCCTCTCGAAAGGTGACCGAACACCGCTACGAGCCCCATCGGATCGAGGCCCGCTGGCAGCGGGTGTGGGACGAGGAGGGCACCTGGGTGGTGCCCAACGAAGGCGGCGACGACCGGCCCAAGGCGTACGTCCTGGAGATGCTGCCCTACCCCAGCGGCGAGCCGCACATCGGCCACCTGAAGACGTACTCGGTCGGGGACGCCATCGCCCACTTCCGCCGCCGCAACGGGTTCCGGGTCCTCCATCCCATGGGCTATGACGCCTTCGGGCTGCCGGCCGAGAACCACGCCATCAAGACCGGCGAGCATCCGCGGGAGTCGACCGAGAAGTCGATCGCCGCCTTCCAGCGCCAGTTCCGCCAGTGGGGGATCTCGATCGACTGGACGCGGGAGTTCGGCACCCATGAGCCCCGCTACTACCGGTGGACCCAGTGGATATTCCTCAAGCTCCTGGAGCGCGATCTCGCCTACCGCAAGGAGGCGGCGGTCAAGTGGTGCCCCAACGACGCCACCGTCCTGGCCAACGAGCAGGTGGTCGACGGCCGCTGCGAGCGCTGTGGCGCTGAGGTCGAGGCCCGGCAGCTCGAGCAGTGGTTCTTCCGCATCACCGACTACGCCGATGCCCTCTTGCACGACCTCCGGGACATCGACTGGCCCGAGCACGTGAAGACGATGCAGCGCAACTGGATCGGCCGCAGCGAGGGCGCCGAGGTGATCTTCCGGTGCGAGGAGCTGGGGATCGACTACCCCGTGTTCACCACTCGGCCCGACACCCTGTTCGGCGCGACCTTCTTCGTGCTCGCCCCCGAGCACCCCGATGTCCTCAAGCTCGCGGCGGGGACGGAGCACGAGGACGAGGTGCGCGCCTACGTCAACCACGCCCTGGCCGAGTCCACCGAGGCCCGCGGCGATCTCGACAAGCCCAAGACCGGCGTGCCCCTCGGGCGCACGGTCGTCAACCCGGTCAACGGCGAGCGGCTCCCGATGTACGTCGCCGACTACGTGCTGATGGAGTACGGGACGGGCGCGATCATGGCGGTGCCGGCTCACGACGAGCGCGACCACGCCTTCGCCGTGGCGTTCGGGTTGCCGATCCGTCGGGTGATCGAGGGGCCCGACGACGCGCTGCCCTACACCGGCGACGG
>DATFPO010000071.1:0-3751 GCA_035264745.1 Solirubrobacteraceae bacterium
CCTCCAGCAGCGCCGCCCTGACCTCCTCCGCCCGGCCCGAGTCGCAGATGACGTCCAGGCCCAGGTCGGTCGCGACCAGGCGGACCGGCACGCCCGCGATCTCGCCGGCGGCGCTGTCGTGCTCGTCGGCTCCCAGGCTCCGGGCGCCCGCGACGGCTCGGGACTCCGGCCCCACCAGGGAGAGCAGCGCGCGCTCCAGCGTCCGCTTGTGCAGCGCAACGTCGTAGCCCACGCTGAAGCGCCGGATCAGGTTGAACAGCTCCTGCAGCGTGGCCCGCTCGGTGTCCAGCCACAGCTCGTCGCCCAGGTCGAGCACCCGCAGGTCCCCCCGCATCTTCCCCTTGTGGGTGAGGAAGGCGGCGTAGCAGCCACGCCCCGGCTCGAGTCCCTCGACGTCGTTAGTGACCTGGCCGTTGAGGAACTGCTTGGCCTCGGGGCCGGTCAGCGCCAGCTTGCCGCGCTCGGATCGGTCGAGCAGCCCGCAGGCGGTGGTGACGACCTCGTCTTCGCGGATCAACGGTTGCGCGGTGGCCATGACCCGAGGATAGCCGGCGGCTCAGGCGCGCCGGTCCAGGTACGGCACCGCCTCAACCCAGGTTTCGGTATGCCATAATCTTGGCGTGACCAGCATCGGCGTCCAACCATCCTCCGCCGTCCAGGACTACGCCAAGGCGATCTACTCGCTGGAGTCGCGCCGCGGTGGCGCCGTCTCCACCAACGCCCTCGCCGAACGCCTGGGCGTGACCCCGGCCTCGGCGTCGGGCATGGTCAGGCGATTGGACGAGCTCGGGCTGGTGACCCATGTCCCCTATCGGGGCGTGCGCCTGACGCCGGACGGGCAGGCCCTCGCCCTCGAGGTCCTCCGCCATCACCGCCTGCTCGAGCTCTACCTGAGCGAGTCGCTCGGCGTCCCGTGGGATCGCGTGCACGACGAGGCCGAGGTGCTCGAGCACGTCCTCTCCGAGGACCTGGAGGAACTGATCGCCGCCAAGCTGGGCGATCCGACCCACGACCCCCACGGGGATCCAATCCCCACCCGCGACGGGCGGATCGAGGAGCCGGCGACCCAGGCGCTGGACTCGCTGGAGTCCGGCCAGCGGGGCACCTTCGTGCGCGTCTCGGACTCCGACCCGGAGATGCTGCGGTATCTGGCCGAGCGGGGGGTGTCGCCCGGAGACCGGCTCGAGGTCGTCGAGCGCCAGCCGTTCGGCGGCCCGGTCTTCGCCCGGTTCGGCGCGGACGTCCACGTGCTGGGCGGTGGACTGGCCGGGGCGATGCGGGTGGAGGTGCACGGTTGAACCCGCCGCCCCCTCCGATGAACGGCGACGCCGGCACCGGCAGCGTCGCGCTTCCCACCCCGACCACGACCGCGCTCCAGCGGCTGCGGGCCCGCGGCCGGGTTCGGGGGTCGCTCGCCCTGCTGGGCCCGGCGTTCGTGGCCGCGATCGCCTACGTCGACCCGGGCAACTTCGCCACCAACATCTCCGGCGGGGCCAGGTACGGGTATCTGCTGCTGTGGGTGATCCTCGCCGCCAACCTGATGGCGATGCTCATCCAGAGCCTGTCCGCCAAGGTCGGGCTGGCCACCGGACGCAACCTTCCCGAGCTCTGCCGCGAGCACTTCCCACGTCCGGTCTCGTGGGGGCTGTGGGTGCAGGCAGAGCTGATCGCGATGGCCACCGACCTGGCCGAGTTCATCGGGGCGGCGATCGCCCTCAACCTCCTGTTCGGCGTGCCTCTGTTCGTCGCCGGGCTCATGACCGGGGTCGTGGCGTTCGCCATCCTCGCCCTGCAGAGCCGGGGCCACCGACGCTTCGAGCTGGTCATCGCCGGGCTGCTCGGAGTGATCCTGCTCGGCTTTCTCTACGACACGCTGCGCATCGGCGCGGATCCCGGCGCGGTGGCGCGCGGCTTTTTGCCCGAGTTCGCCGGAACGGGCTCGATCCTGCTGGCGACCGGCATCCTCGGCGCCACCGTCATGCCCCACGTCATCTACCTGCATTCCGCGCTCACCCAGAGCCGGATCCCGGCCAGCGGCGACGACGAGCGCAGGCGTCTGCTGCGCTTCCAGCGCATCGACGTGATGATCGCGATGGGGCTGGCCGGCCTGATCAACATGGCGATGCTGATCACCGCCGCGTCGCTGTTCCACGGATCGGGCCAGACGGCGGTGGACACGATCGAGGGGGCGCACACCGGGTTCGAGACGCTGGCCGGCCCGGGCGCCGCGCTGGCCTTCGCGCTGGCGCTGCTGGCCTCCGGCTTCGCCTCGTCGAGCGTCGGCACCTACGCGGGCCAGGTGGTGATGCAGGGGTTCATCCGCCGACGCATCCCGCTCCCGCTTCGACGGCTGGTCACGATGGCCCCGGCCCTCGTGGTGCTCGGCCTCGGGCTCAACCCGACCTGGTCGCTGGTGCTCAGCCAGGTGGTCCTGTCCTTCGGGATCCCGTTCGCCCTGGTCCCGCTGGTGCTGCTCACCCGCCGCGCCGACGTCATGGGCGCGCTGGTCAACCGCCGGCTGACCACCGCCGTGGCGTCGCTGATGGCGGCGCTGATCATCACGCTCAACGTCTTCCTGCTGTACCAGACGTTCTCCGGCTAGCGCCGGCGGCCGGCCGCGCCCTGGCCGCTAGGCTGCTGCTGCACATGGGGCTCGCCGAGCGCTTCTCGCAGATCGTGGACTCGCTCCCGGACGACTGGACCGACCTGGAGCTCGACCTGCGGATCAGGGATGAGACGCGCTACATCGACGTCGCCGTCTACATGGTGACGTGCAACGCGCAGCCGTACTCGCGGCACGACTGGCACTGGCGGATCCTGGTCGCCCACCGCTTCGGCCACGCAGCATCGGCACCCACCGTGCACGGCACCCTCAAGCTGCTCGACGACGCCGGGATCGAAGGCGAGATCGTCGTCCGGGAGGTGCGCAGCGGGCGCGTCGAGGTCACCCCGATGTGGGGTCGCCCCGAGTCGGTTCGGCAGGAGTTCCGCCGCATCCGGGCCCAGTAGTGGCCCGCGTCGTCGCCCTCGTGCCCGATCTGCTGTTTGGCTCGAGGCTGATCTCGATGCTGGAGGACGCCGGCCACGAGGTCGCGCTGTGCTCGCAGGAGGACGAGACCTGGTCCCAGGCCGAGAATGCCGACGCGCTGATCATCGACCTCACCACCGACGAGGTCGACGGCGCCACCCTGGTCGACTCGATGCGGGCCGGCGGAGAGCTGCGGGGCATCGGGACCCTGGCCTTCTACTCGCACGTCGACACGGCCACCAGGCGGCGAGCCGAGGAGGTCGGCTTCGATCTGGTGGTTCCCCGGTCGAGGATGGCGCGCGAGGGCGCGACCCTGCTCGAGCTCGTTCTGGGGGGCACGGAATGATCGCGCTGGTGACCGGCGCCTCCAGCGGGATCGGCGAGGCCACCGCCCGGCGGCTGGCCCGCGAGCCGGATGCGAGGCTGGTGCTGGTGGCCCGGCGCGAGGAGCGGCTGCGCTCGCTGGCCTCGCAGCTCGGCGGGGCGACCATCGTCGCCGCCGATCTGGTCGACGCCGACGCGCCGACCGCGGTCGCGCAGGCCGTGGAGCGCGAGCACGGCAGGCTGGACCTCCTGGTCAACAACGCGGGCGCCGCCTGGAGGGCGACGTTCGAGGAGGGCGGCGAGCAGAACGTCCGCCGGACCATGGAGCTCAACTTCGACGCCGTCGTCCGCCTCAGCCAGGCACTGCTTCCCCTGCTGCGCCGCTCGGCGCCGAGCGCG
>DATFPO010000072.1:0-8468 GCA_035264745.1 Solirubrobacteraceae bacterium
CGAGCTGACGTACGTGCGGGCGCGCTCCGACGGTTCCGTGCTGGTCGTCGCCGAGGCCCTGGTGGAGCGGGTGCTCGGCGACGGCGCGGACGTGGTGGACCGCTTCCCCGGTCGCGCGCTGGTCGGCAACCGCTACGAGCCGCCCTTCCCGTTCATCCCGGCCGACGCCTACGGCGAGCGGGGCCACTCGGTGGTCCCCGGCGACTTCGTGACCGCCGAGGAGGGCACGGGGCTGGTCCACACCGCGGTCGCCTTCGGCGAGGACGACTTCCGGCTCGGCGAGCAGCAGGGGCTCGCCGTGGTCAACCCGGTCACTCCTGACGGCACCTACGACGAGCGGGTCGGGCCCTTCGCGGGGCGGTCCGTCAAGGACGCCGACGCCGACCTGGTGGCCGACTTGGAGGCCCGGGGTCGGGTGCTGCGCTCCGAGTCCTACGCCCACGCGTACCCCCACTGCTGGCGCTGCGGCACGCCGCTGCTCTACTACGCCAAGCCCTCGTGGTACATCCGCACCCAGGAGGCGCGCGACGAGCTGCTGGCCGCCAATGAGACGGTCAACTGGCACCCCGAGCACATCAAGCACGGACGCTTCGGCAAGTGGCTTGAGAACAACGTGGACTGGGCGCTGTCGCGCGAGCGCTACTGGGGCACCCCGCTGCCGGTCTGGCGCTGCGACTCCGGCCACGTGCACTGCGTGGGGTCGTACGCCGAGCTGGAGGAGATGTCGGGCGTCCGCCTGGAGGATCCCCACCGGCCCTACGTGGACGAGGTGACGTTCGAGTGCCCCGACTGCGACGGGGTCATGAGGCGGGTACCCGAGGTCATCGACGTGTGGTTCGACTCGGGCGCCATGCCGTTCGCCCAGCACCACGCTCCCTTCGAGCACGAGGATCGCTTCCGATCCCGGTTTCCCGCCGACTTCGTCTGCGAGGCCCTGGACCAGACCCGAGGCTGGTTCTACTCGCTGCTGGTGGTCTCCACGCTGCTGTTCGGTCGCTCCCCCTACCGCAACGTGGTCTGCCTGGGGCTGATCCTGGACCCCGAGGGCAAGAAGATGTCCAAGTCGCTGGGCAACGTGGTCGCGCCGTGGGACGTGATCGAGCGCTACGGCGCGGACGCCTTCCGCTGGTACTTCTTCACCGCCAAGCAGCCCTGGGACGACTACCGCTTCTCCCTGGAGACGATCGGCGAGGGCGTGCGCCAGTTCCTGCTGCCGCTCTGGAGCACCTACTACTTCTACGTCCTGTACGCCAACGTCAACCAGGTGGCGCCGGCCCCCGTGCCGCCCGAGGAGGAGCTGGACGACCTCGATCGCTGGGCGCTGTCTCGGCTGAGCGTCACCACCCAGCTGGTTCGCGAACGGCTGGACGACTACGACGCCACCCTGGCGGGGCGCGCCATCGCCGCCCTCTGCGACGACCTCTCCAACTGGTACGTGCGCCGCTCACGGCGCCGGTTCTGGGATGGGGACGCGGCGGCGTGCGCAACCCTGCGCCACTGCCTGGTCGAGACCGCGAAGCTCCTGGCCCCGTTCTGCCCCTTCCTGGCGGACGAGATCTACGTGAACCTGGAGCCGGCGGGAGAGGCCAGCGTCCACCTGTGCGACTTCCCCGAGCCCGGCCCGCGCGACGTGGAGCTGGAGGACGCCATGGCGGTGGCTCGCCAGACGGTTCGGCTGGGGCTGGCCGCCCGCGGCCAGGCCCAGCTCAAGGTGCGCCAGCCGCTGCGCGAGGCGGTGATCGTGGCCGCCGGACGGGAGCGCCAGGCCATCGAGCGGCTGTCCGAGGTGGTGCGCGAGGAGCTCAACGTCAAGTCGCTGCGGTACGTGTCCGCGGCCGAAGAGCTGGGGCGGTACGAGATAAAGCCCAACTACCGGGCGCTCGGCCCCCGGTTCGGTCGCCAGATGCCCCGGCTCGCGGCGGCGGTCGCCGCGCTCGATCCGGCCCATGTGGCCCGGGCGCTGCGTGACGGAAGCCCGGTAGGGGTGTCGGTGGACGGCCGCGAGCATCAGCTCGGGCCCGACGACCTCCAGCTGGCGCTGGCACCGCTCGACGGCTACCAGGTCGAGCGGGAGGGCTCCCACGCCGTGGCCCTGGGGCTGGATCTCGACGCGGACCTGCGCCGTGAGGGCCTGGCCCGGGAGGTCGTGCACGCCGTCCAGGGCGCGCGCAAGGCCGCCGGCCTGGCGGTCGAGGACCGCGTCGCACTCACCCTCGGCGGCGACGGCGAGGTCCTGGACGCCACCCGGGCCCACGAGGACTACGTCAGCGGCGAGACGCTTGCGGCCTCGATCTCCTACGGCGACGCGGACGGGGGCCAGCCCGCGAGCATCGAGGGCCGCGACCTGCGCATCGTGCTGAAGCGGGCCTAGCCGAGCCGGCGACGGGACGGCCGGTCCGCGGCGGCTCAGGCCGCCAGCACGGGCTCGAGCTCGGCCTCGAGCTTGCGCTTGGGGTAGGCGCCGATCACCTTCTTGGCCGCCTGGCCACCCCGGAACAGGATCAGGGTCGGAATCGAGAGCACCTCGAACGCGGCCGCCGTCTGCTGGTTGTCGTCGACGTTGAGCTTGACGATCTTCAGGTCGCCGCCGCGCTCGTCGGCCATCTGCTCGAGGACCGGCGCCACGATCCGGCAGGGCCCGCACCAAGGAGCCCAGAAGTCGACCAGGACCGGGACGTCCGATTCCAGGACCTCGGCCTGGAAGCTGGCGTCAGTCACCTCGGGGATGGTTGCCATGGATGCTCCTTCGTGCGGTTTCGACTCACTATACAAAGTGTAGTAGTCAGGCCAGCGCGCGGTGCCTTTCCCGGCGACCGGGCGCTCCCAGGCGCATGGCGGCAATCCGCCAGGCCGCCTCCAGCGCGATCCTCGACGACATCTTGCTCTGCCCGGCCCGGCGCTCGCCAAACCTGATCGGCACCTCGACCACCGTCAACCGTAGGTGGGGAGGATCAGCCAGGCGGGCCCGGGCATCCGCCGCGCATACCCTATTCGGCCTCGCCCGTCCCATGGCCCGGCTCACCAACACCCAGATCGCGGCCGCCTTCGACGAGCTGGGCGACCTCTACGAGCTGGACGGGGCGATCGTCCACCGTGTCGTGGCCTACCGCAACGCCGCCAAGGCGGTCCGCGAGGCCCCGGTGTCGGTGGCCTCGCTGGCGCAGGCGGGTCGCGCCACCGAGCTGCCGGGGATAGGCCGGACCCTGGAGGAGAAGATCGTCGCGCTGATCCAGACCGGCGACATCCCCGCGGCGCGCAGGCTGCGCGAGCGGTTCCCGCCCGGCCTGATCGCCGTCACCCGGATTCCCGGTCTCGGCCCCAAGCGGGCGCGCCAGCTCTACGACGAGCTGGGGATCGACTCGCTGGAGGCGCTGCGAGCGGCGATCGAGCATCAGCGGCTGCGCCGGCTGCGCGGCTTCGGGCCCAAGGCCGAGGCCAACGTCCTGGCCGGGCTGGAGGCGGGCGCCGGCGAGCGACCGCAGGCCCGGTTGACGCTCGACCGCGCGCTGGCGGTGGCCGAGCCGCTGGTGGCCGCCCTGAGCGCCCACCCGGCCTCCGACCGCGTCGAGCTGGCCGGCTCGGCCCGACGCATGGTCGACAGCGTTAGGGACCTCGACGTGATCGCCACGGCCGCCGAGCCGGTGGCCCTGGCCCGCGCCCTGGGCGGCCTGGACCTGGTCGAGTCCACGCAGTCGGCCGGAGAGTCGGGCGCGCGCGTGACCACCCACTCGGGGCTGCGGGTCGACCTGCGGATCGCCGCTCCCGACCAGTTCGGAAACCTGCTCCAGCACTTCACCGGCTCCAAGCAGCACAACGAGGCGCTGCGCCGGGCTGCTGTGCGCGACGGGCTGCACGTGTCCGAGTACGGGATCCTCGACGACGCCACCGGCCGGACGGACCGCTGCGCCACAGAGGAGGAGGTGTACGACCGCCTGGGTCTGGCCTACATCGAGCCCGAGCTGCGGGAGAACCGCGGCGAGCTGGAGGCCGCGGCGTTGGGCCAGCTGCCGCGACTGATCCGCGAGTCCGACCTGCGCGGGGACCTGCACTCCCACACGGTGGCCTCCGACGGACGCAACACCATCGAGCAGATGGCGGTCGCGGGCCGCGAGCGCGGCTACCAGTACCTGGCCATCACCGACCACTCGGCCACGATGGGATTCGGCAACGACGTCTCGCCGGTCCAGCTGGAGCGCCAGATCCAGCGGGTCCGCGAGGTCAATCGGACCATGGAGGGCATCGAGCTGCTGGCCGGCACGGAGGTCAACATCCTGCCGGACGGCGGCCTGGACTACGACGACGAACTGCTCGCCGAGCTGGACTGGGTGATCGCCTCGGTGCACTCCTCCTTTCGGATCTCGCAGGGGGCCATGACGGAGCGGATCCTCAGCGCTGTCGAGCATCCGCTGGTCGACGCCATCGGCCACCTGACCGGGCGGATGATCGAGCGGCGACCGGGCTACTCGGTGGACGTCGAGCGGGTGGTCGAGGCCGCGGTGGAAACCGCCACGATGCTGGAGATAAACGCCAACCCGAACCGCCGGGACATGTCCGACACGAACGCCAGGGCGGCCGCGCGGGCGGGCGCCATGATCGTGATCAACTCAGACGCCCACGGGGTGGAGAGCTTCAGGGTCGCCCGTTACGGGATCGCCACCGCCCGACGGGCGTGGCTGGCCGCGGACCAGGTGGCCAACACCCGGCCCTGGGCGCAGTTCGCGCGGCTGCGCAAGCGCGCCCGCCGCTAGGCCCGGGCCAGAAGGCGGGGCAGGAGCTGCGCGGCCACCACCGCGTCCACCCGCTCGGGCCGGTAGGGCGCGAGGGCCTCGGCGGCGCGCTGCGCGTAGTGGGGGGCGGGATCGTCCAGGGCGGCCCGGATTGCCGGGGCGAGGTCCTCGGCGACCAGCCGGGGGTCCAGTTCCCGGGCGATCGGCAGAGCGACGTAGGGCCCCGGCGCCGACGTCGTGACCAGTAGGCAGCCGTCGGCCAGGGCCTCGAGCTGGGTGATCCCGTAGTCCTCCCGCCGCGGGGCGGTGAGGAACAGGCGGGCGCGCCGCAGCAGGGCCCTGAAGTCGTCCGGCGTGGCCAGAGCCCTCCACTCGACCCCCTCTCGGCTCGGACCCCTCGCACGGCCGGTGACCACCAGCGTCTCACCCGGCCGCCGGGCTCGTCCCCAAGCGTCGAGCACCCGATCGAGGCCCTTCTTGTGGGGATCGGCGGCGTAGGTGACCGCCGCGATGTCGCGCCGCTGCGTCGCCGGGCCGGAGGGCGCGACCGCGAACGGCACCACCAGCCCCTCCCGGTGACCGGGCGCCTCGGCCAGTCCGCCCCGGCTCCAGGCCGCCAGCAGCGGCGCCTGGGCGAAGCGCCGGCGCTCCACGGGTCGCTGCCAGAGGCCGTGCCGTCCCGGCCGGTTGGCCGCAGCCGGTGCATCGAAATGGATGGCGCCCGGGCGCGGCCACAGCAGGGCCGCGGTGGAGCTCGAGTACACCACCGCGCGCGGCCGGTGCTGAGCAATCCCGCGCCGGGCGGCCTGGGCCGCCTCCCGCGCCTGGAGCAGGTCGGTGAGCGCGAGGGTCCGGACCTCCCGGACCGGTCGGGCCCGGACGACCACGACCGAGGCGCCCGCCCGCCGGAGCGAGCCGGTGAGCTGATCCTCCATCGCCCGCAGCCCCGCCGTCGTCCCCAGCGAGACCACCAGCACGTCGGCGGCCACCGGCTAGAGACCGCCGTGCAGGGCGCCCTCGGCCTTCCCCGAGCCGTCGGGCGAGGGGAAGGTGCTGTAGAAGCCCGGCGTCCGCAGCAGGCGGATCGGCTTCACCGGCGAAGTGCGCTCGATGTAGAAGCGGACGCCGTCGCGACCCTCCACGGCCGATACCGCCGCCTCCTGGCGCCGCCACGACAGCGCCCAGATGATCGCGAAGCCCGCCGCCACGGCGGGAACCTGGGGGACGACCAGGGCGAGGGCTCCGGCGCACACGGTCAGGACCAGCAGCGGCCACAGGCGGTTGAGCAGGATCCGCCCGGGCTGCTGCTCGGGCAGGGCGGGCGACATGCGGGCGTTGGCCAGCAGGCGCCCGATCGGCGCCGAGGTCTGGCGCCGCCGGCCCAGCCAAAGGCCGATCGCGCCGGCGGCCAGCCACCAGACGGCGGCGAACGCCACCAGGAAGTAGTCGAGCTCGGTGCCCGCGGCCACCACGGTGGCGGCGGCCAGCGCGGTGGCGGAGCCCGCGCTGATCATGACCGTCGCCTTGAGGAAGTCCGTGAAGCGCACCGCTAGTCCCCCAGCAGGGTGTCGAGCAGGAGCAGGACGCCGTCCGGCCCGTCCACCACGCCGTCCGCCTCGCGTTCGATCTCCGGGGGTCCCTCGTCCGAGCGCACGCCGACACGTACCGCCCGCCTCAGCTCACCGGCCGCCGCCATCTCGCCCAGCGCGCGGAACGCGTCCAGGTCGGTGACGTCGTCTCCGACGTACAGGGCAGTGGAGAGCCCGCTGCCCCGCAGCAGGGCCCGAACGCCGACGCCCTTGTCCAGCGGGGTCGGCGGGCGGACCTCGAGCACCTTGCGGCCGCGGTGGGTCCACAGGCCGGCCGACTCCGCCTGCCGGCGAAGCTCCTCCGCTGCCGCCTCGGCCGCCGGCTCGTCGGGCGCGCCCCGCCAGTGGAGCGCCACGATGACGTCCTTGTCCTCGACCCGGACCCGAAGCCGCTCGAGCTCCGCGGAGTGCGCTCGGCGCACGAAGTCGCGGACCCGGCCGGCGCTCTGCGCCAGCTCCGGGGCCACCTCGGCCCTGGTGGAGCCGGGCCGCAGCACCTCGGCGCCGTGGTTGCCTACGTAGGCGATGGAGCCGATCGAGACCATCCGCCGGGCGTCGGCCGCGCGCCTCCCGGTGACGCAGGCCAGCAGGCCGTAGCGCCGGCCGATCTGGATCAGGCGCAGGCGGGTGGGCTCCGGGACGCTGGCGTCGGCCGCATGGCGGACGATCGGCGCCAGCGTGCCGTCGACGTCGAGCAGCACCGCCGAGCCGGCAGGATTGGCCCTCACCGGGCCGAGGAGGTCGCCCAGCGTGACGGCGGTGGACACCCCTCTAGTATGCCCCGACATGCCCCTCGCCCGCTGGCTGCAGCTCGGCGTGATCGGGACGGCCGCGGGAGTGTTCAGCGGGCTGTTCGGAGTGGGTGGGGGGACGGTGATCGTTCCGCTGCTGATCCTGTGGCTGGGCTACGGCGAGCGCGAGGCGACGGGGACGTCGCTGGCGGCGATCGGGGTGATCGCCGCCGTCGCGGCGACCACCCAGGGCGCGTACGGGAAGGTGGACGTCGGTCGCGCCCTGCTCATCGGCATCCCCGCAGTGGTCGGGGTGCTGCTCGGGACGGCGCTGCAGCAGCGGGTGCCGACGCGGGCCATCTCGATCGTGTTCGCAGTCCTGCTGGTGGTCGTGGCGGCGGACCTGCTGATCGGTTGATCGCCGCGATCGGCATCGGGGTCGCCGCGGGGATCATCGCCGGGTTGCTCGGTGTGGGGGGAGGCATCATCTTCGTGCCGGCGCTGGTGCTCGTGCTCGGCTTCCAGCAGGTCAACGCCGAGGCCACCTCGCTGCTGGCGATCCTCCCGGTCGCGGTGGTCGGCACCTGGCGCCAGCGCCGCTACGGCAACGTGCGCCTGCGTGACGGGCTCGTCATCGGCCTGCTCGCCGCGGGAGGCACGGTGGGCGGGGTGGCGGTGGCCAACGCCCTGCCACAGCGCGCACTCGAGATCGGCTTCGCCGGGCTGGCGCTGGTCATCGCGGTGCAGCTGCTGCGGCGCGGGCTCGGTCCGGAGGCCAACCGATCCGATTGATCGTCGGCCCCGCGGTGGCATAGGTCGTTCGTCCAGGCATCCGATTCACCGCCCGACGCGCATACACGGGCGAGACGTCGACCAAGGAGGCATCCGCACATGCGCATGAGAAGCGTCCCCTGGCTGATGGCGATCCCGGCCCTGGCGGTCGCCGGCTGTGGCGGCGGCGCCAACCAGGGCACCCAGGCCGGAACCCAGAGCACCGAGCACAAGGCGGCCCCCACCGGGCTCAAGCAGCCCAAGGCCAAGGTCTCGTTCGTCGCGCCCAAGGACGGGGCGACGGAAACCGACACGGTCATGGCCAAGGTCCACGTGAGCGGGATAACGCTCGCCCCCCAGGCGGTCAACCACCCGGCAAAGCTCGGTCAGGGGCACCTGCACTTCTCGATGGACGAGGGCAAGTACGACTACGCGAAGTACTCCGGCGCCAACGGCCAGCTGGCGGCCAAGCTCGGCGTGCAGGGCAAGTACTCGCCCTCGGTCACCCCGACGATCGTCTACCGCGGGCTGCCGCCCGGCAAGCACGAGCTCGAGGTGTACGTGGCCAACAACGACCACACCAACGCCGGGGCGGAGGCCAAGGTCGAGTTCACGGTCAAGCAGACGTGACCGCACGCCTGCGAGGGGTC
>DATFPO010000073.1:0-12206 GCA_035264745.1 Solirubrobacteraceae bacterium
CGACGCCGCGGCGCTGACGATCATCAGCGCCGTGTACAGAAGTCCCGCCAGCGCGAGCACGCCCACGGCCCGACGCAGCAGCGAGAGCGCCCGTCGGCTCAGGTCAGCGGGTCGGATGGCTTAGGCATCAGAGCAGTGGTACGCCGCAGCCGACCCCGCGCGCGAGCATACTCCAGCCGTCAGGGCTGAGCGCCGGGCGGGCGGTCGAGACGTCATCCCGGCCGGGGCGGCGCGTAGACCACCAGGCGCCGGGGCAGCTTGGCGATGGTGAAGTCCCCCCGCCCGTCGAACGTCTCGCCGTCGCGGACCAGGCGCAGCCGGGACCGCCCGGTGCTGACGCTCACCTCGGTGGCCTCGAAGCGGCGATAGGACACCGACTGGGTGAGCCGTCCCGCCAGCAGCGACAGGATCAGCCGCAGCCGGGCCAGGGGCGCCTCGCCGAGCAGGAGGCGAACGTCGAGCCGCCCGTCGTCCAGGCGCGGGCGCCAGCTCGGCGCGAAGCCGGGCGGCTCGTGGCGGCAGTTGCCCACGAAGGCCGTCCAGATCCGATGCGGCTCGCCGTTGACGACGACCTCGAGTGGACGCGCCCGGAACAGGGCCTGTGCCACCGCCATGACGTGCGCGGGCCACCTTCCCAACCGGTTCTCGAGCGCCTTGCGGGTGTCCAGCATGGCGGCGTAGTTCCCGAACCCGGCGGTGTTGAGAAATGCCCGCCCGTCGAGCGACGCCACGTCGACGCCCACCGCCTCCCCTCGCCGCACCGCATCCAGCGCCGGCCCGGACGACTCCAGGCGCAGGTCGCGGGCGAGGTGATTGAGCGTCCCGGTCGGAATGAGCAGGAGGGGCAGGTCGTGAGCGACGGCCCTCTCGGCGGCGGCGGTCGCGGTGCCGTCGCCGCCCGACACGCCGAGGATGCGCGCCCGGCCGGCGGCGTCGTCGAGGATCGCGGCCAGGTCGTCGTCCCCGCCGGCCTCGACCACCGTGGCCGCAGGCAGCATCGATCGCAGATCGTCGAGCGGGTCCGGGACAAGCGGCGGCCCGGCGGCCCGGTTGACCACCATCACCAGCCCCGCGCCGTCCGGGTTGGGGTCCAGCCGGCGGGCATCCACCGCGGGCGGCGTGGTGCGAGCCGCCCGCGGCCGCGCCGGCCACTGCAGCCGCGAGAGCAGGGCGACGCCGGATCCGATGGCGGCGCCGACCAGCACGTCGGCCGGGTAGTGGACTCCGACGTACACCCGCGAGTAGGCGACCGCCGCGGCCAGGGGGGCGAGCGCGACCGCCACGCGCGGCCGCTCCGTGCCCACGCCGACGATGAACGCGGCCGCGCTGGCGGCGTGGCCCGAGGGGAACGAGGTGGTCAGCGGCTGGACCGGGAGGTGCCGAATTGCCGGCACCCGTCGCAGTGACGGCCGCGGCCGGCGCACGAGACGCTTGACGCCCAGGTTGACCACCGCCGAGGTCACCGCGATCGACCCCAGCCCTCGCGCCGCGGCCCGCCGGGCCGACGTCCGCCCGGTCAGCACCATCCCGCCGGCGGCCGCGCTCCAGAGCATGGAGTGGTTGGCCGCCCGGGAGAGCCTGGGGAGGAAGCGGTCGAGGGCGGGGGTACGGCTCGCGGCCACCCAGTCGAACAGCCGACAGTCGACCCGCTCGAGCCAGCCCGGTCGCCTTCGTCGTCTCACGATCCCTGGTTACCCGAAGGACGGACCCGCATCGCGCGGCGACCGGCGGGCGGCCGTCGCGGCGGGTCAGCCGGCCGCGCGATCGCGGACGTAGGCGCCGGGCGTGAGGTCGAAGTCCCGCTGCGCCAGCTCATCGAGCGAGACGATCGCCGCCAGGCCATCGACCTCGCGCCAGCCGTGATACGCGTCCACGACACGGCCCAGCCCGTCCTCCGCCCCGACCCGTCCCGAGCAGTAGTCCGCCAGCAGGTCGCCGCTCTCAACCATCAGGACCTGTCCCGGGTGACGCTTGCGCCGGTTGATCACCAGCATCACCCCGGTGGGGATCGCCCGGCTGAGGATGGCGCCGCGCAGGCTCCGGCGCGGGCGGTCGGACGGCCAGGTGCACGCGAGCACCGCTTCCAGTTGGTCGGCGGAGACGAACTCGCGCTTGATGTGCCCCTCGACTGGATGGCCGGTGCCGTCGCTGCCGCGCGGCGGGAACTCGGCATCGAGGACGATCGTCATGCGGCCCCGGTCGTTCAGCGCCGCGTGCATGTGCTGGATCCAGCCCCAGTCTCCGTCGTCCTCCGGTGGGATCCCGAAGTTGAAGCGGCCGTGGCGATCCTCCTGGTACACCGACGCCGGGAACGACTGGTTCCACATCGGGTTGGCCACCACCACGTCGACCTGCTTGAGTGACCCGTCGGCCTCCAAGAAGGCCGGCCTGCGCATCACGTCTCCCCAGGCGAAGCGCGCGTCCAGCCCGCGCAGCCTTGCGTTGAGCCGGGCCAGCGCGAAGGGCAGCGGGTTGAGCTCCTGGCCGTACAGACGCGGCCCGGCCGGACGGGCACCGGGCTGCCGGGGGCTCGGATCGCCGGCGCCGTCGGATCGGCGATGGACATGGCGGTGCGCCTCCACCAGCAGCCGCCCCGTCCCGCAGCACGGGTCGTAGATCTCGGAGTCGGCGTCCGGGCGGGTGAGCTCGGCCATCAGCGCCGCGATCGCCCTGGGCGTGGCGATCAGCACCACCGACGCCAGCCACCAGACCGCGACCCCCAGGCCCCCGGCCGCGGCCGCGAGCGCCCAGGGGCGCGGCCGGCTCAACCGGCCCATCGGTCGGTGGACTTCATGCCAGGCGGCTGCAGCCCGCGCTAGCCGTCCTCGCCGCCGCGGTCGTCGTCTCGGCGCTCGCCGCCGCCCTGCCGGTCCTCGCCCTCCTGGTCACGGTCGCCCGAGTCCTCGGATGCGCGTGGCTCGTCGTCCTGGTCCGACTTCGCGTCGGCTTCGCCTTCGCCACGGTCGCCCTCGCCGTCCTCCTGCTCCTCGTCCTCGCCGTCCTCCTGCTCCTCGTCCTCGCGCTCGGACTCGTCCTCCTCGACCGGCTGCGGGAACGCATCGGTGTCGGTGTAGATCCGCACCACCCCGACCTTGTCGTCGCGAAACTCCCAGACCACCACGGCCGGCACCTCGAAATCGCCCGTGCTGCCCTCGCCCGTGAAGGTGCCCAGCGTGACCACCCAATCCTGCTCGTCGGCGTCCAGGTAGTGCTCGGGGCGGAACCCGAAGGCCGGAAAGCCGCTGCCGATCTCGTCCACGAACTCCTCGCGCACCGAGTCGCGCCCCTGGTGGGTGCCCGCCCCGGGGAAATTGCTCCCCTGCGGGCCCACCCACTCGACCTCCTCGTGGAAGACCTCGAGGAATTCGTCGTGGTTGCCCTCGCCGAAGGCAAGCACCGCCCGGCGGACGACCTCAACCCGGCCGCCGGCCTCGTCGGCAGTTCGCTCCTGGTCCTCGTCGCCCCCGCCCTTGACGCGCTGCACCGCTCCGCTGAGCCGCTCGCCGATCCCCGAGCCTTCTTCCGCCATGACGTTCTCCTCCTCGCTAGCTCGCAATACGGGTTCCCCCGGAAACCGGCCCTGAATCGCGCTTCGTCGATTCGTTCGGGCGCTCAGCCCGCGCTGGACCGCGAACCGGCGGCCGTCGACCCCGCCGCCCAGCGTCCGCTGCTGGCTGTTTGAATCACGATTCGTGGGTATGGATTAGGACATCCATGAGTGCCGCCTCTCGCCTCCGCAAGCTGGTGACCGGGGCACCGGCTGCCGTCGGCGGCGCCGCGCGCATGGCGGAGGTCACGCTGGCGGACGCGCTGGCCGCCGCCGGGGTCGGCGGCGCGCAGACGCCCGACGATCCCTTCGACGCCTGGGACCCGGCCTACATCGCCCAGACGCTGCCGGCGCTCCGCCTCCTCTCGGAGGTCTACTTCCGGGCCGAGGTCTCTGGTCTGGAGCGGATTCCGGCCGAGGGCCCGGTCCTGCTGGTGGGCAACCATTCCGGCGGCACGGTGATCGCCGACACCTTCGTGTTCAGTCAGGCCTTCTACCACCACTTCGGGCCCCGGCGGCCGTTCCATCAGCTGGCGCACGACCAGGTGTTCAAGGTCCCCGGCCCCAGGACGATGGTCCAGCGCTACGGGACGGTGCCGGCCTCGCCCGAGAACATGCGGCGCGCGCTGGGTCGCGGGGCGGCCCTGCTGGTGTACCCGGGCGGCGACGAGGAGAGCTTCCGGCCGTCGTGGGAGAGCACCAAGGTGGACTTCGCGGGTCGCAAGGGCTTCGTCCGCCTGGCGCTCGAGCAGCGGGTCCCCTTGATCCCGGTGGTGGCGCTCGGAGGTCAGGAGACCGGGCTGTTCATGGGCCGGGGCCGCCGCGTGGCCCGGGCGCTGTCGCTCGACCGTGCGGCCAGGATTCGCGTGGTGCCTCCGGTGCTGGGGCCGCCGGTCGGGACCACGATCATGGACCTGCCCATCCGCTTCCCGCTCCCGGCCAAGATCAGGATCCGCGTGATGCCGCCGATCGAGCTGCACGAGGAGGTGGGGGTCGACGGCGACCGCGCGGTGGAGGAGGGCTACCGGCTGGTCACCAGCCGCATGCAGCGGACCCTCACCAGGCTCGCCAATGAGCGCAGCGTCCCCGTGGTCGGCTGAACCGCCGGGGCGCCCCCGGCCGGACGAATGGATGCCCGGGACAGCGGGTAGCCGGGTGGGGGCACCACGCGAAAGGAGACGATCTCATGGGTGATGGAAACGTCGACGAGGCCAAGGGCCGCGTCAAGGAGGCGGGCGGCGATCTGACCGGCGACAAGGGCCTCAAGCGCGAGGGCAAGGTCGACCGGGCCACCGGCTCCGTGAAGGACAAGGTCGACGACGCCGCCGACAAGGCGAAGGACGTCGCCGGCAAGGACTGACGGCCGGACCGGCGGGCGGCGCGCCCCTCAGGCGGCCGCCCGGGCGGGCCGCTCGGTGGGATAGCCGAGCCGCTCCCACTTCGGCACGCCGCCGTCGACCACATGCAGCACCTGCTCGGCGCCGTGGCGCTGGAGCAGGCTGGCGGCGACGGTCGCGCGCTGGCCCGAGCTGCACATGACCGCCACCGGACGGCCCCGGTCCAGGCCGTCCGGCAGCTCATGGATGTCGTGCCAGGGCTCGAACAGCGAGCCGGGGATCCAGCGCTCCTCGCGCTCGGCGCGCTCACGGACGTCGAGGATCTGCACTCCGGGATCCGAGCTGGACCGCTCGTGCAGCTCCTCGACCTCCAGGCGCTCGATGCGCTCGACCGGGCGCTTCTCGCGCCGCCACTCGGTCATCCCCCCAGCCAGGAAGCCGCCGAGCCTGCGGATCCCCACCGAGAGAGCCAGCTTGGCCGCTCGCCGGGCGTCCTCGTCGTCCCGCCCCACCAGGATGACCTCCTGCTCGCGGTCCGCCAGCCAGGCCAGCCGGGTGCCGAATCCGGCCTGGAGGGCGGGGATGCACACCGCCTGAGGGATGTGGGCTTCGTCGAACTGCAGGTCGGTTCGGACGTCCACCACCAGCGAGCCGCCCGCGCGCCTGTGTTCGACCTGGCGCGGCGTGAGCGGCCGGACCTCGACCCCCTCGGTCACCAGCTCGCCGGTGTTGAGCTCGACGATCGCCCGAAAGTTCGGCGGCTGAGGCCCGAGACTGGAGATCGCCCGCTTCACGAAGCGCCGCTG
Organism: Solirubrobacteraceae bacterium; assembly: GCA_035264745.1. Lineage (GTDB taxonomy): Bacteria > Actinomycetota > Thermoleophilia > Solirubrobacterales > Solirubrobacteraceae > DATAEY01. Next base: position 5,691 of record DATFPO010000073.1, read on the forward strand.
GTCGGTCTCGGCCAGCAGACGGTTGTGGGCCCGCTCGTAGGCCAGGGTCGAGCAGACCTTCATGTCCATGGCCGGCCCGCCGCACAGTGAGCCGCCCAGGTGGCCGGGCCAGACCTCGGTCTCGCCCGGCAGGGACAGGAGCCTGTCGTGCAGGCTGGCGAAGATGTCGCGGGCCCCGTCCTCCTCGTCGATGGCCAGGTCGGGCCGCGCCACGTCGTTGACGAACAGGCTGTCGCCGGTGAGCAGCGCCCACGGCTCGTCTCCACGGTCGGTGTCGGTCAGGGCGAAGGCCGTGTGCTCGGGACGGTGGCCCGGGGTGTGGATCGCCCGGACGGCGACCGCGCCGAGTCGTAGCTCCCACCCGTCGTCGAAAGGCTCGTGGTCGTAGCGGGCTTCGGCCAGGCGATGGATGTGGATGGCGGCTCCGGTGGCCGCCGCCAGGCGCCCGTGCCCGGAGACGTGGTCGGCATGGTTATGGGTCTCGAGGATGTGCTCGATGGAGACGCCGAAGTAGCGCGCCAGCTCGAGGTAGTCGTCGATCTCGAACTTGGGGTCGACCACCGCGGCCACCCCGGCCGTGTCGTCTCCGATCAGATAGGAGGCGCAGCCCAGGTCGTCGTGCGGGATCTGGCGGAAGATCATCGCGGGGCCTCCCGCTGTGAGGCACATCCCGCCCCGGCCGCCGCCACCAGCAGCGCCGCGTAGACGACCGCCCTGCGGTTCACGCTCTGATCATCCCGGTCGGGGAGTACCCCGCGCGGCGGCCTGGCCAACCCGCCCCGCCGGTCGGCGCCGGGACGAACCACTACCATCGCGCCAGCGTCACGCGCAGCGACCACGGAGGCCATGATGGCGCCGGACGGCGGCGACTTGGAGAACGTGCTGGTAACCGAGCGCGAGGTGTGGCAGGACGGCCCGCCGCACGAGCTCTTCCGTCGTATGCGTCGTGAATGCCCGGTCCACTGGACCGAGCGGATCAGCGAGTACCCCGAAGAGCCCGGCTACTGGTCGGTCACCACCGCCGACGACATCCACACCGTCAGCCGCGACTGGCAGACCTACTCGTCCGAGCGCGGCGGTGTCACCGCGGTCTCCGCGGTCTTCCCCCTCGAGCTGGTCAGGGCCATGTTCATCGGGATGGACCCGCCCAAGCACGACCGGATCAAGCAGCTGTTCCAGGCCGGCTTCACGCCCCGGCGGATCGCCGCGCACGAGGAGGCCATCCGGGCGATCGTGGTCGACGTTCTGGACGGCCTGGAGGGGCGCGGGACCTGCGACCTGGTCACCGACGTCGCCCAGCCGGTCGTCTCGCGGGTCATCGGCAGCTTCATGGGGATCCCGCCCGAGGACGACGCGGTGTGGGCCAACCTCATGAACGCGACCCTCGGCGCGAGCGATCCCGACCTGGCGCCACAGGGGATCGAGGGCGTGATCGAGAACGACGTGCCGCAGATCTTCGAGCGCTGCCGGCGGATGGTCGCCGAGCGCCGGGAGAACCCCACCGACGACCTGACCAGCGTCCTGGTCCACGCCGAGGTCGACGGGCAGAGGCTCGAGGAGCACGAGATCGTTATGGGCTTCTTCCTGCTGGTGGCGGCGGGCAACGACAGCACCAAGGCCACCTACTGCAGCGGGATGCTGGCGCTCATGGAGCATCCCGACCAGCGCCGGATCCTCCTCGAGGATCCCTCGCTGATGCCCAGCGCGGTCGAGGAGTCCCTGCGCATGTTCCCGGCCTTCGCGCACTTTCGCCGTACGGCCACCGGTGACGCCGAGCTGCACGGCCGGCGCATCCGCGAGGGCGACAAGGTGGTGATGTGGTACGTGTCGTCCAACCGCGACGAGTCGCGCTACGCCGACCCGGACCGCTTCGACGTGCGCCGCAACCCCGAGCACCAGGCATTCGGCGCGGGGGGCCGGCACTTCTGCCTCGGGACGGCGCTGGCGCGGCTGGAGCTGCGGATCCTGTTCGAGGAGACGCTCGCGCGCTTCCCCGGCATGGAGCTGGCCGGCACGCCCACCGTGGTGGAGTCGGCCTTCCTCAACCAGCTCAAGACGCTGCCGGTGCGCCTGACGCCGTAGAGCCAGGGGGCGCGCGCGTCAGCCGTCGCCGCCGTCGCCCGACTCGCGCTCGCCGGAGCTCCCGTCGTCCGAGCCCTCACCGCCGCCGCCGTCCGAGCCGTTCTCCTCGTGCTCCTCGGTCAGGCGCTGCTTGTCGACCTTGCCTTGGGGCTTGCGCGGAAGCTCGTCGAGGAACTCGATGTCGCGCGGCACCTTGTAGTTGGCCAGGTTGCTCTTGACGTGCGACTTGAGGTCGTCCTCGGAGACCTCGCCCTCGGTGACCACGAACGCCATCAGGCGCTCGCCGAATTCCTTGTCCTCGACCCCGATGACCGCGGCCTCAGAGACCCGCTCGTGCTTCTCGAGCGTCTGCTCGACCTCCTCGGGATACACGTTCTCGCCGCCCGAGACGATCATGTCGTCGGCGCGACCCTCGATGAACAGGCGCCCCTCCTTGTCCAGGTGCCCCAGGTCGCCGGTGGACATGTGCCCGTCCACGAACTCCTCGCTCTCGCCGCTCGTGTAGCCCTCGAGCAGCATCTCGTTGCCGACATAGATCTCGCCGGTCTCGCCGGGGGGCTGCTCGTTCTTGTCGTCGTCCAGGATCCTGATCGAGGTTCCGGGCGGCGGAGGGCCGGTCGTGCCCGGCGCGTCGCGTAGGTCCTGAGGGGTGGCGATGGTCGCCCAGGCCACCTCGGTCGACCCGTAGAGGTTGTAGAGCTTGTCGCCGAACTCGTCCATCCAGCTCTGAGCGAGGTCGCCCGAAAGCGCCCCGCCGCTGGCTGCCACCACCCGCAGCGACGAGGTGTCGTAGCCGCGCCGCGTCTCCTCGTCGAGCTCGAGGATCCGCTGCATCATCACCGGCACGATCACCAGCACGGTGGCCGAGTCCTCCTGGACCGCGGCCAGGGTGGCCTCGGGATCGAAGCGCCGCCGCAGCACATAGGTGGAGGACAGCAGCAGTCCCAGGTTGAAGTGAGCGAACCCCCAGGCGTGGAACAGCGGGGCGGCGAACACGGTCGGCTCGCGCGCCCTCAGCGGGATCCGGGAGAGCAGGGCGACGATCGGATCGATGGCGTCGGGCTGGCCCCGCGAGGCGCCCTTCGGCGTCCCGGTGCTGCCCGAGGTCAGCAGGACGATGTTGCCGGTCCCGTCGGGGGCGGGCAGATCGGAGTCGTCGCCGCCCTGGATCAGCTCCTCGAGCGTGGTGCCGTCGGCGTCATCGTCGTCGTGCCAGGCGATCCAGCGCGGGCGCTCTCCGGCCGCCTCCTCGACCACCTCGGCGAACTCCTCGTCGTGGACGATGGCCGCGGGGTCCTCGCGCTCGGTCACCTCGCGCAGCTGGGGACCGGCGAACTGGGTGTTGTAGTAGAGCGCGGTGGCGCCGAGCTTCGACAGCGCGACGGTGGCCTCGATGAACCAGCGGTGGTCTCGGCACATGATCGCCACGCCGTCGTCCGGGCCGATCCCGGCGTCGGCCAGACCGCGGGCCAGCGCGTTGGTGCGCCGGTCCACCTCCGCAAAGGTCAGGGTGCCCAGCTCGTCGCTGATGGCGGGCTCGTCCGGGTAGCGGATGGCGGCGACCACGAAGCCGCTGGCCGGTGTCATCCGGTAGGACATGAAGGCGCGCGCGGCCCGGATGGCCTGGTCCGGGCGCTCGGGCCGGATGACCCCGGCCTGGATCAGCAGGCGCGCCGCCCGGATGACCCGCTCGGGCCGCTTGAGCTGGGTTCCGACCGACTCCAGGGGCCCGGCCCCCGGTACCGTCCGGCCGACCTGCTCGACCGCTCCGCCCATCGCCCCGGTGCCGGGCACCGCGGCCACGAGCCGTTCCGCCACCGAGGCCACCGTCCCCGGCACCGCGGTCCCCAGCTGGTCGGCCAGCCCCCGCAGCGCGCTGGGCAGGGTCAGCTCGGGCATCGCTGGGTCAGCTCGGGCATCGCTGCCCTGTTGCCCGCATTCGGCCCCGGTGAATCGCGCGTCGGGATGAGCTGGGAGGGATCGCCGGCGACCCTGCAGATGACCTGCGCAGAGCCATTCCGCCTAGCGGTCGAGCATCCTCTCGATCTGGCGCTCCACCGCCCGGCTCATGGTCTGCTGGAAGCCCGCATGGACCGCCTCGGTGGCCAGCGGGCCCAGCTGTTCGAGCGCCTGGCGCAGCCTGGCCCACTCGTCGGCCGAGCGCTCGGAGACCTCGGCGGAGCCGACCACGTCGGTCATGAACAGGCGGACGAAGGCCTGCGCGATGGCCCGCGAGTGGCGCTCGATCTGCTCGGCCACGGCCAGCGCGTGGGAGAGCGGGATGCCCAGCGACACCAGCTCCTCTCCCGCCCGCATCAGCGTGGGGCTGGGGATCTCGAACCGCCCGTCGCCGAGCGGGCGGACCAGACCCAGCTTGGTCGCCTTGCGCGCGGTCCGCTCGTCGAACGGCGCGCCGAGCCGCTCGCCCAGGTCATCGCCGGTGGCGAACTCGGGGACCTCCTGCGCGAACGACCCGAGCGCCACCCGGCCGAAGTCCAGGATCTGGCTGCCGGCGCCGTTGGACCGTTCGAGCAGCCGTTCGATGGCGGTGAGGTTGAACCCCTCGGCCTGCATCTCCTGGATCAGGCGCAGCCGGGCGACGTGCTCGGCGTCGTAGTAGCCCGTGCGCCCGCGGACCTCGGGCGGAGGCAGCAGGCCCCGCGACTGGTAGGCCCGGACGTTGCGGACCGTCATGCCGGTCTCGCGGGCCAGCTCGTCGATGGTGAGCTGCTCGGCGCCCTCCGCCACGGGCTCGATCTTAGTGCCGGTAGCCACGATTCGATGGGCCATCCTGATGTGTGACCTGGATCAAGCTACAAATGTTTATGCGCCATCGGATCATGTCATTATCCTAACAGTTCGCCCTCGACGGTCCTATCAGGAGGTCATTGGCGATGCGCCGGAGCCGTCTGCACCTGATCACCCTTAGCGCGCTGGGAGTGGCGCTGGCCGCCCCGGCCTCCGCGACCGCCGAGAACGGGAGCGGCGCGCCCGCCGGGGGAGCCGCGATCGGCCAGGTGATCGGGGCGACGCTGGGCGCCATGGTCGCCAGCGGCGCGCTGATCTGGGTGATCTGGGCCCACCGCAGCGGTCGGATCGCCTGGCTGGGGCGGTTCGCCGGGGTCACCGAGCGCGCCACCGGGCTCCCGGGCTGGGCGTCGGTTCCGGCCATGGTTCTGGGCACCGCGCTGCTAACGGCGGTGTTCGGCATGTACTGGGACATCTCGATCCACCTGGACAACGGGCGCGACCCCGGCCCGCTGGCCAACCCGGCCCACTACTTCATTCTGGTCGGGCTGTTCGGGGTGCTTGTGTGCGGCGCGCTGTCCGTGGCGCTGGCCCGGCGCCGGCCCAGCCACGTGGCAGTCCAGCTCTCCCACAGCTGGTGGGCGCCTCTGGGCGCCGTCCTGGTCCTGGTCTGCTCGGCCGTGTCGCTGCTGGCCTTCCCGCTCGACGACATCTGGCATCGCATCTTCGGCCAGGACGTCACCCTCTGGGGGCCGACGCACCTGCTGCTGTTTGGCGGCGCCAGCCTGTCGCTGATCGGGATGTGGGTCCTGCAGGTCGAGGGGGCCAGGTCGAGGGGCGGCAACCCGCCCAGGACCACGCGCCTGCAGCGGTTTCGCGATCTGTCGATCGCCGGAGGGCTGCTGGTCGGCATGTCGACCTTCCAGGGCGAGTTCGACTTCGGCGTCCCGCAGTTTCGCCTGGTTTGGCAGCCCGTCCTGCTGGCGCTGGCCGCCGGCCTCGCTCTGGTCGTCGCGCGCGTGCGCCTGGGCCGTGGCGGCGCCCTGGGCGCGGCGCTGTTCTTCATCGCCCTGCGCGGCCTGCTCGCGCTGATCATCGGGCCGATCCTGGGCCGCACCGCGCCCCACTTCCCGCTCTACCTGGTCGAGGCGGGCTGCGTGGAGCTGGTCGCGCTGTGGCTGGGGCGCCGGCGCCCGATCGCCGTCGGCGCCGCCTCGGGCCTGCTGATCGGGACCGTGGGCTTCGCGGCCGAATACGGCTGGTCGCACCTGTGGGGGCGGTCCCCGTGGCCGGCCTCGATCCTGACCGAGGCGATCCCCTGCGCGATCGTCGCCGGGATCGCCGGCGGCGTGCTGGGCGGCTTCATCGGCCGCGCGCTGACGCCCGACGCCCAGACCGAGCGGGTTCCCCGCTGGGTCCTGCCGGCCGCGCTCGTGGCGGTGGTTGGCCTGGTGGCCTGGTGCCTGCCGATGCCGGTGCCCTCCAAGCCGCCGGCGGCCAGCGTGGCGCTGCGGGACCTGCCCGGCCGTCCCCACCGCGAGGTGGCCGCGACGGTGAGGCTTCACCCGGCCAACGCCGCCGACGGCGCTGGCTGGCTGACGATCACCGCCTGGCAGGGCGGCGGATCGGTGGTCGACCATCTGCGGCCGGTGGCCCCGGGCGTCTACCGCACCAGCAAGCCGATCC
>DATFPO010000074.1:0-6676 GCA_035264745.1 Solirubrobacteraceae bacterium
GTCGGTCTCGGTCAGGACCCGCTCCGGGGGAAGGGCGGCGATCAGCCCCCGTCCCGCGCTCGAGCCCACCATGGCGGGGTTGATCGAGAAGCTCATGCCGGCCTCGAGTGCCGCCCGCGCGTCCTGCAGGGAGCCTCGGTACCAGTGCAGCACCGCCGTGACCCCGGCCCGGGCCAGCGTGGCGATCACCTCGCCCTCCGCCCCGCGGGAGTGGACGGTGAGCACCTTGTCGTGGATGGACGGATGGGCCAGGACACGGCCAAGGGCCTCGCGCTGCGCCGGCAGCGTTGCCAGTCCCTCGGGGGAGCCGTCGAGGCCGACCTCCCCCACCCAGGCACATCCCTCCACCAGCTGGTCGAACCGCGCCAGGTCCTCGGGCCCCAGCTCGGCGGCGTGGAGGGGGTGGACGCCGAGGGCGACCTCGACCAGCGGCCGCCGCAGCCAGGGCAGGCCCCGCTGGTATTCGGCCGGGGTGTCGGTGACCGCCACGCAGGCGATCCCCGCCGACTCGACCGCCGCCAGGACCCCGGTGGGGTCGGGGTAGCGGCCGAGGTGGACGTGGGCGTCGACGTACACGGGTCAGCGCCTGGATATCAGGTTCGCAGGGGCTCGCCCGCGAGCCCGAAGCCGGACGCCGCCGGCCCGGCGGAGTGGGCGCGCCGGGGCCGGAGACCGACTTCGCAAGCTGCTAGCTTGACGGTCCCGCGCTCGCCCCACCGCCTCGCGTGCGCGGCCAACCGGCCTCCCGACGGTGCACACGTGCTGAGACCGACAAGCCATTCCCATCCCCGGCCCGCCGGCTGCCCCGGAGCGGTCCGATGAGCGGCGCCCCGAACCTTCGACGGGCCCCGCGCCGCGCGGTGGCCCCCGACTCGGTGGTGGACGTCGGCCGGCTGAGCGCCGACGTGCCGTTCCCGCCGGTGATGCGGCCCAACGTGGCCGGCGTCGAGCTGACCGAGTGGGCGCGCCTGAACGCCGAGACCGTCGAGGCCCAGGTGCGTCAGCATGGCGGCGTCCTGCTGAGGGGCTTCGATGTGCCCACGGTGGCGGCGTTCCACGACTTCGTGGCCGCGGTGTACCCCGCCCTGGCCGAGTACAACGACCAGACGACGCCCCGCACGTCGGTCGGCGAGCAGGTCTACACCTCGACCGAGTACCCGGCCAACCAGGTGATCGAGCAGCACAGCGAGATGTCCTACGCGCGAGAGGCTCCCGGGCGGATCATCTTCTACTCGGTCATCCCGGCCCAGGAGGGCGGCGAGACGCCGCTCGCCGACAATCGCGCCGTGCTGGCCCGGCTGCCGGACGAGGTCCGCGACGCGTTCACCGACAAGGGTGTGATGTACATCCGCAACTATCGCGACGAGCTGGGGCTTCGGTGGCAGACGGCCTTCCAGACCGACGACCGGGACGAGGTGGAGGAGCGCTTTCGCCGCGAGGCCATGGACTTCGAGTGGACCGCCGACGGCGGGCTGCGCCTGCGCCATCTCGGGCCGGCCGTCATCTCGCATCCGGGCACGGGCGAGGCCGTCTGGTTCAACCAGGCCGACATGTTCCACACGTCCAGCCTGCCGCCCGAGGTGCGCGAGGCGCTGCTCTCCAACTTCTCCGAGGAGGACGCCCCGAACCACGCCTGCTTCGGGGACGGGTCGCCCATCCCCGAGCACTGGCTGGACCAGGTTCGCCGCGTCTACGGCGAGTGCAAGGTCATGTTCCCGTGGGAGCGCTCCGACATCCTGGTGCTGGACAATCCGCTGGTGACGCACGGGCGGACGCCGTTCAAGGGAGAGCGCAAGGTGCTGGTGGCCATGGCCGAGCCGTTCCGCGTCGCGGACTTCGAGCTCGAGCGCGTCGGGGCGGCGCGCTCAGCCGGCTGACCGACCTCCGATCGAGGACATCGCCATGACGGAGACCGCCATCGAGGGGTTCCCGCTCTCGGTCCAGCAGCGGCGCGTGTGGGCCTCGGGCCCCGAGGGCGCGCAGCGCGTGCGGGCGCTCCTGCTGGAGGGGCGGCTGGACGCCGAGGCGCTGCGCCGGGCGCTCGGCGCCGTGGTCGAGCGCCACGAGATCCTGCGCACTACCTTCCGGCGCGCTCCGGGCCTGCGGCTACCGCTCCAGGTCATTTCGGAGGCGCCGGCGGCCGACCTGCACGTCGTCGAGCCCAACGGCGACCGGTCGCGGGCGGCGAAAGAGGTGCTGGAGGCGGCAAGCGCCCGGCTGCTGGCCGACCACAGCTTCGACCCGGCGGCCGACCCGCCGCTGCGCGCCTGGCTGGTGCCGCTGTCGTCGGACGCCCACGGCCTGGTGCTCTCGGTGCCGGCGCTGTGCGCCGACGAGGCCTCCCTGGACCTGATCGTCGCCGAGCTGGCGGCCGGCTACGCCGCCGCTCGCGCCGGAGAGCGGGCCGAGCAGGCCGAGCCGGTCCAGTACGCCGACTTCGCCGGCTGGCAGGAGAGCCTTCCCGGGGAGCAGGACGCGGCCGAGGCGCAGGAGTTCTGGCGCCGGCGCCAGGAGGCGGCCCGCGCGGCCGCGGCGCATCCGTTCGACCCTCCCGAGGGCTCCCGCTCCGCGGACGGCAGGGCGACCTCGCGCCTGGCCGCCGGGCAGCTGGCGCGGCTCGAGGCGGAGGCGAGCGCCCGCGGGCTGGCGGCCGAGGACCTGTTCGCGGCCTGCTGGCACGCACTGCTCTGGCGGTTCGACCAGCCCGGCGAGGTCGCCGTGGAGCACCTGCTGGACGGCCGCCCGCTCGACGACCTGGCCGGAGCCGTCGGCCCCTACGCGCAGCCGGTCCCGGTGCTCAGCTCACCCGAGTCCGGCATGCCCTTCGAGGACCTGGCGGCGCAACTGGCCGGCGAGCTGCGGGAGGCGCACGGGCGCCAGGGGCACTACGGGCTCCCCGACGGCGGCGATGGCCGGGGCACCGGCCCGGTGTGGCAATTCGAGTGGCGCGGGCCGACGCGGGCGCCCGGATGGGACGGCCTGAGGGCGCGCACCGTGGGCGAGCAGACGGTGCTCGAGCCCGGCGCGATCCGCCTGAGATGCCAGGCCGGCCTGGACGGCCTGGACCTCACGCTGCACCACGACGCGGCGGAGCTGGGCGCCGAGGACGCCGAACGCCTGCTGGGCTGCCTGGTCGAGCTGGTCGGCGGGGCGCTCGAGCGGCCCCAGAGCGAGGTGGACCGGCTCCCGCTCATGTCCGCGGACGCCCGGGCCCAGGCGCTGGATCGCCCTCCGCCCGGGCCGGCGGGCGATCCCGAGCCGGCCACCTTCCACACGGCCGTCGCGCACCAGGCCACCCTCACGCCCGACGCCGTGGCGGTGGAGTTCCAGGACCGCAGCCTGACCTACGCCGAGCTGATGGCCGGCGCGCGGTCGGTCGCCGCCGCCCTGGCCGATCGCGGTGTGGAGCCCGAGGGGCGGGTGGGAATCTGCCTCGAGCGCTCGACCGCCAGCATCGTGGCGATCCTGGGTGCCATGCTGGCCGGCGCCTGCTACGTGCCGCTCGACCCTGACCATCCGCCCCGCTACGCCCGCCGGATACTGGCCGACGCAGGGGCCCAGGCCGTGATCACCCAGCCCTCGCTGAAGGACCGGTTCGCCGAGGCCGGAGTTCCGGTTGTGCGCCTCGACCCGCAGGGACCCCAGGAGACGGCCGACCCCGCGGAGCACGAGCCGCCTGCGGCGCACCCCGAGGCGCCGGCCTACGCCATCTACACCTCGGGCACGACCGGAGCCCCCAAGGGCGTGATGATCAGCCACCGCTCGGTCATGGCGCTGGCCCGGGCGCTGGGCGAGACGGTCTACGCCGACGAGGAGGCGCCGCTGCGCGCCAGCGTCAACGCGCCCTTCACCTTCGACGCGTCGGTCAAGCAGCTGGCCCTCCTGACCGCCGGGCACACCGTGCACGTCCTGCCGGAGGAGATCCGCCTCGACGCCCACGGCCTCTCGGACCACCTCGAGCACCACCGGGTCGACGTCCTCGACTGCACGCCGTCCCAGCTGCGCCCGCTCCTCCATGCGATCGACATCCACAAGGAGCGGCGCTACCCGCGAATCGTCCTGGTCGGCGGCGAGCCGGTGAGCCCCGGCCTGTGGTCCGACCTGCGCGAGCGCCCCGCTCTCGAGGCCCACAACGTCTACGGCCCCACGGAGACCACGGTGGACGCCACCTTCGCCCCGGTCCGGCGCAGCGGGCCCAGGCCCACCATCGGCCGGGCGCTGCCGGGGGTCCAGGCGCTGGTCCTCGACGCCGGGCTGGAGCCGGTGCCGCCCGGGGTGCTGGGCGAGCTGTGCATCGGCGGCTGGGGCGTGGCGCGCGGATACATCGGCGACCCGGAGCTGACCGCGGCCTCGTTCGTCGAGCACCCGCGTCCGGCCACGCCCGGGGAGCGGCTGTTCCGGACCGGAGACCTGGCGCGCGGGCGGCCCGACGGGACGCTGGAGTACGTCGGCCGCCGGGACCGCCAGGTCAAGCTCAGGGGCTTCCGGGTCGGGCTGGCCGAGATCGAGGCCGCGCTCGGCCGCCATCCCGACGTGACTGCGGTCGCGGTGGTGGACGTGAGGACCCGGGCCGGCTCGCAGCGGCTGTCGGCCCACGTGGTCGCACCCGGCCGCGACGAGGCGTGGGTCGAGCGCCTGCGGGCCCACGCCGCCGACGAGCTGCCCGAGCACATGCGCCCGGCCGCCTACGAGCTGTGCGAGTCGCTGCCGGTCACCGCCCACGGGAAGGTCGACCTGGCGGCGCTGCGAGTCCGGGCGTCGGAGCGCCTGGAGGCGTCGGGCGGCGGCGAGCCGCCGCGGACTCCCACCGAGAAGCTCCTGGCCGAGATCTGGCAGTCGGCCCTGGAGGTGGGCGCCATCGGGATCCACGACGACTTCTTCGACGCCGGAGGGGACTCGATCCTCCAGATCCTGGTGGTGGCCCGGGCCAAGGAGCGGGGGCTCGACCTGACCCCCCGGGACCTGTTCGAGCACCCGACGATCGCCGAGCTCGCCGGGGTCGCCGAGTCGCCCTCGGGCGGGCGCGCCGGCGTGCAGGGCTAGCCGGCCGGCGTCCCGCCGCGCGCGCCGTCGGCCCGCCGGGGCGGCAGGTCGAGGAGCTGCGCGAAGCGATCGGGGGCGGGGAGCTCGTCCAGCAGCAGCCACGGCGCCGCCTCCCGCAGCTCGTCGGCGCCGTAGCTGCCGGACGCCACCGCCACCGCCCGCGCCCCAATGGCGCGGGCGCAGGCGACGTCGTGCGGCGTGTCCCCGACCACGTATGTCCGCTCCGGCACCACGGCGCCGCCCTCGCGCTCGGCGGCCAGCTCCCAGGCGCGGCGGGCGATCGCGTCGCGGTCATCGGTGTCCGCGCAGAACCCGCCGTCGAACAGGTGGCCGTCCAGCCCGTAGTGGGCCAGCTTGGCGGCCGCGCCGGCCTGGGTGTTGCCGGTGAGCAGCAGCGACACCACCCCCGGCCGCCGGGCGACGTCCTCGAGGATCTCCTCGACGCCCGGCAGCACGCGCCCCTGACGCCATCCCAGCCGCTCCGGGAGGTGGCGCTCGTAGGCGCGGAGGAACTCGCCGAGCCGCTCCGGCGACGCGGTCTGGCCGCAGCGCTCGATCACCCGGGCGGCGATCTGCGAGTCGGTGAGCCCCGAGGTCGGCATCGACTGGAGGTCCACCTCGACGCCGCACACGTCCCGCGCCGCCTGCTCCACGGCGAACACGCCGGCGCGGCCGGTGGTCAGCAGCGTCCCGTCGATGTCCCAGAACAGGACGTGGGTCACGCCGGCTCCCCGACCGCCGCGCGGACCGCTTCGGCCACGCCGGCCGGGTCGAGGCGGTGGGCGCGCAGCACCTCGTGGTTGGCGCCGCAGGCCGGGACCGTCTCCACCGCCAGCCTGCGCACCCGCCCCGCGGCAGGCAGGCCCGCGGCGGCCAGGGCCGCCGTGACGGCGTCGCCCTGACCGCCCACCGGATAGTGGTTGTCGAGGCACAGGATCGGTCGGTCCCCGGCCAGCTCGGCCAGCCAGGGCCCGTCGATGCCTCGCAGCCAGGGCAGGGCCACCACCGTGCAGCCCGCTGCGCCCTGGCGCTCCAGCTCGTCGGCGGCCAGCCAGGCCGAGGACACCATCACCGGGCCGGTGGCCACCACCAGCGCGTCGGGGCCCTCGCGCAGCACCGTCCCGCGCCCGGGCACGAGGTGGGGCGCGGGGCCGGGGTCGAACGGCAGCGGCCAGGGGACAGACACCAGCCGGATGTAGACGGGCCCCTCGGCATCCTGCACCGCCCAGCGCAGCGCCGCCCCGCACTCCGCCTCGCTGAACGGCTCGATCAGCGACATCCCCGGCATGGCGCCCATGGCGGCGATGTCGCGCATCGACTGGTGGGAGTGGCCGGGCCCGGCCGGGACCAGGCCGACCAGGGAGCCGGTGTAGATGACCTTGGTGCCCTCGGTGGCGTTGTTGTAGATCTGCTCGTTGGCCCGCGGCGTGAGGAAGCAGGCGAAGGAGTGAACGGCCGGGAGCAGCCCCGAGAGCGCCAGGGTGCCGGCCTGCGAGACCATGTCCTGCTCGGCGATCCCGCACTCGACGAACCGGTCCGGGTAGCGCTGCTGGAAGGGGACGAGCCCGGTGTCGAGCCGGAGATCGCCGTCGAGGGCGATCAGCCGCGGCTCCCGCTCGGCCTCGGACAGGAG
>DATFPO010000075.1:0-2435 GCA_035264745.1 Solirubrobacteraceae bacterium
GGGCCATGGCCCGCACCAGGAACCAGAACAGCACCGCCGCCGGGAGGCCGATCGCCACCACCAGCGCTGCGCGCAGCAGGCTGGTGGCCTGGACCAGGAACAGCGCCAGGAAGACGATCAGGAAGCCCAGCATGAACTCGAAGCCGAGCACCGCCCAGTAGCGCGCCCGCCACATCCCGATCGCCGCCGTGAGCAGGAGCGCCTCGTAGAGGATCATCCCGGTCAGGCCAGGCCGCGCGCCGTTGACCTTCAGCCCGGCCAGGTAGGCGACCAGGTTGCCGATCGCGAGCAGGGCGGCCGTCACCGCGGCCACGGTCACCGCAGTCGGGCGCTCGCCCGGGGCCAACGGCGCCAGGCGCGCCCGCGCCCGAGCGTCGCGCGCCTCGCCGCGCGAGGGACGGCCTGCCGGCGCGGGCGGGACGTCCGCCGCGCCGGGCGACCGGGGCGCGGCTTCGCGCCTGCGGCTACGCCGACCCAACCGCGGCCTCCGGAAGCCCGTCGAGCACCGCGCGCAGCGAGCGCGCCGCCGCGGCCGGGTCGGCGGCATCGACGATGGCGCGGACCACCACGACACGTCGCGCTCCGGCGGCCACCACCGCGTTGACGTTGCCGGGATCGATGCCGCCGATGGCGAAGAACGGAACCCGCGCGTGGGCCGCCGCCTCGCGCACCAGGTCGAGCCCCACCGGCGGACGCCCCGGTTTGGTGGGAGTGGCATGCACCGGACCGACCGCCACGTAGGCGACGCCCCGGGCGGCGTCGAGCTGCCGGGCGCTGTGGGTCGAGAGCCCGACGATCCGCTCGGGGCCGACGACGGCGCGGGCGGCCCGGACCGGCATGTCATCCTGGCCGACGTGGACGCCGTCGGCGCCGACGGCGACCGCCAGGTCCGGGCGGTCGTTGACGATCAGCAGCGCACCCGTCTCATCGCAGCAGCGCCGGAACCGGCGCCCGGCGGCCACCAGCTCCTGGTCTGAGGCGTGCTTGTCGCGAAGCTGGAGCATGTCCACCCCCGCTGCGAGCACGGAGCGCAGGAACCCGTCCGGCTGACGGTCGCAGACCAGGTACAGGCGGGCGGTCTCCAGGCGTCCGCGTCGCTGTATCCCGCTCGCCGTCATCACCGCGATTCTGGCAGCCCCCGGCGCCCGCCTCCGCCGACCACTAGCATCTGAGGCACGGGAGCCCGCGCGTTGAGGGCTGAGAGGGTGGCCAGGGCCGCCGACCGTCCGAACCTGATCCGGGTCATGCCGGCGCAGGGAGGTGACTTGAGTCGATCGCAGCAGCATCCCCCGGACGTCGTCGTCGTCGGCGGCGGTGTCATCGGCCTGGCCATCGCCTGGGAGGCGGGCCGCCGTGGCCTGCGTGCCGCCGTCCTGGAGCGCCGGGATCCGGGATCGGGGGCCACCGGGGTCGCGGCGGGGATGCTCGCGCCGGTGTCCGAGGCGGCGTTCGGCGAGCCGGAGATCCTCGCGCTCAACCTGGCCTCGGCGGCGCTCTATCCCGGCTGGGCGGAGGAGCTGACCGAGGCGTCCGCGGGGATGGACCCCGGCTACCTGCCGTGCGGTTCGCTGCTGGTCGCCCGCGACGGGGACCAGGCAGCGGCGCTCGAGCGCGAGCTCGCATTTCGCCAGGACCAGGGACTGGGCATCCGCCGGCTGCTGCCGAGCGCGGCCCGACGGCGCGAGCCGGCCCTGACTCCGCGGCTGCGACTGGCGCTCGAGGCGCCCGATGACCATGTCGTGGACCCGGGGCGCCTGGTGGCGGCCCTGTGGGCAGCCACCGAGAACACGGGCGGTCGGGTGCGGCCGGGAGTGGAGGCGGTCGGCCTGGTCCTGGACGGCGATCGCGTCGCCGGCGTGCGCCTGGCCGACGGCGAACGGGTCGACGCCGACCACGTCGTCATCGCCGCCGGCTGCTGGTCCAACCGCCTGGAGGGTCTTCCCTCCGAGGCGCGGCCCCCGCTGCGGCCCGTCAAGGGGCAGCTCGTGCGCCTGCGCGACCCGAGCGGCCCGGGGCTTGTGACCTGCGCGCTGCGCAGCGAGGAGGTCTATCTGGTGCCGCGCGGCGACGGGCGCTACGTGCTGGGGGCGAGCGTCGAGGAGCGGGGCTTCGACACTACGCGCACCGCCGGGGTCGTGTTCGAGCTGCTGCGGGAGGCGATCGAGCTGGTGCCCGGGGTGACCGAGCTCGAGATCGAGGCGGTCCTGGCCGGCCTGCGGCCCGGCACCCCCGACAACGCTCCCGTCATCGGACCCGGGGCGCTCGAGGGGCTGGCCTGGGCCACCGGCCACTACCGCCACGGGGTCCTGCTCGCGCCGATCACCGCCCGGGCGCTGGTCGCCCGGCTGGTGGGCGAGGAGCCGCCCCCGGTCGCGGCGCCGTTCACCGCGTCCCGCTTCACCGCGGGGGTGGCGGCGTGATCGTCGAGCTCAACG
>DATFPO010000076.1:0-4302 GCA_035264745.1 Solirubrobacteraceae bacterium
AGCGCCGTCCACACGGCGCGGCAGGCCAGCGCGCGGATCCAGCGCAGCCGGTCGGGGGTCGCCTCGTGGACGCCGACCTCGACGAACAGCTTGACCTGGTCGCCGAAGAGCTTGACCTGGTCGATCGTCTGCCCGGCGCCCGTGTCGCGCAGCTCCGGAGGGCGGTCGGCGGTGAGGACGATGAGCGGGATGCGCGCCTCACGAGCCTCGTGCACGGCCGGCGCCAGGTTGGCGGCGGCGGTCCCCGAGGTGCAGGCCACCGCGGCGGGCCGGCCGCTCGCCTTGGCCAGACCGAGGGCGAAGAACCCCGCGCAGCGCTCGTCCAGGTGCGACCAGCAGCTCAGCCGCCGCTCGCGGGCGAGCGCCAGCACCAGCGGCGCGCAGCGCGAGCCCGGGGAGGTGCAGGCGTCGGTCATGCCGCAGCGTGCGAGCTCGTCGCAGAAGGCGCGCAGCAGGACGTGGGCGTCGGTGGCGTTCATGATGTCGGCGTGCGCCCGGCAATCGTCTTCCTGCACGGGTTCACCCACACGGGAAGGAGCTGGGACCCGGTCATCGCCGAGCTCGGGCAACGCTACCGCGCGCTGGCCCCCGACATCCGCGGCCACGGCGTGGCCGCGGAGCGGCGACCGGTCGACCTCCCCGCCTGCGTCGACGACGTGCTGGGCGAGGTGGACGGGAGCTTCGCGCTGGTGGGCTACTCGATGGGCGCCCGGCTGGCGCTGCGCGTGGCGCTGTCGGCGCCGGGACGCGTGCGGCGCCTGGTGCTGATCGGAGGCACCGCCGGGATCGCGGACGACATCGAGCGCGCCGAGCGTCGCCGCCGGGACGAGGCGCTCGCCGAGCGGATCGAGGCCGTCACCATCGAGGAGTTCGTGCGCAGCTGGGAGCAGCAGCCGGTGCTGCGCGGCCAGCCGCCCGCCGTGGCGCAGGCGGCCCGCCGCGACCGGCTGCGAAACCAGCCGGCCGGGCTGGCGGCGGCGTTGCGCGGCCTGGGGACCGGAGCCATGGACCCGCTGTGGGGCCGCCTGGGGGCGCTGCCCATGCCGGCGACGGTCATCGTGGGCGAGCGCGACGCCAAGTTCCGCAAGCTGGGCGAGCGGATGGTCGCCGAGCTGGTCGACGCCGAGCTGGTCGTGGTGCCGACGGCCGGCCACGCGGTACACCTCGAGGCGCCGGCGCTGGTGGCGGCGTGCCTGCGCGAGCGGGTGCCCGCAACCGGGTCCGCCTAGGCGTGTTCCACCCGCCATGGGGAAGGGCGCACGCACCGCCTGCCTGGCCGCCGGGGCCGCCATCGCCCTCGCGGCGGGCACCGCCACCTCGCCCGCCGCCGCCGACCCGACGGCGGCCCTGAGCGTCCGCCAGCTCGTCGGCCAGCGCGTGATCTACTCGTACTCGGGCACCAGCCCGCCCGCCGCCCTGAGGGCCCGGATCGCGCGCGGAGAGGCGGCCGGAGTGATCCTGTTCGCCTCGAACATCTCCTCCAGGGCCGGCCTGGCCGCCACCATGCGCAGCCTGCAGTCCATCCCCCGGCCTCCCGGCCTGCGGGCCCCGCTGCTGGTGATGATCGACCAGGAGGGCGGCCTGGTGAAGCGCCTTTCTGGCCCTCCCGGGCGCTCGCCGGCGCTGCTGGGAAGGATCGGGAACGCCGGCCTGACCAGGGCCGAGGGCCGGGCCACCGCGCTCAACCTGCGCAGGGTGGGTGTCAACGTCGACCTCGCACCGGTGGTGGACGTCGGGCGCCCCGGCTCCTTCCAGCAGCGCTTCCTGCGCTCGTACAGCTCGAACCCGGCCCGGGTCTCGGCGATGGGGTCCGCCTTCGTCGCGGGCCTGCGACAGGGCAGGACGGCGGCCACCCTGAAGCACTTCCCGGGCATCGGGCTGGTCCGGCGCAACGAGGACGAGGTGGCGCAGCGCATCCCGCTGTCGCTGCCCACCCTGCGCGCGGTGGACGAGGCCCCGTTCGCAGCCGGCATCGGCGCCGGCGCCCAGCTGGTCATGACCAGCACCGCGATCTACCCGGCCCTCAGCCCCCGGCCGGCGCTGCTCTCGGCCTCGGTCACCACCGGCGAGCTGCGCGGCCGCCTGGGCTTTCGCGGCGTCACGATCACCGACGACCTGACCACGCGGGGCCTCGGGCCGTTCGGTCCGCCGCAGCGGCTGGGGCTGGCGGCCGCGCGGGCGGGCAACGACCTGCTGCTCTACGCGGGCGGCTACGCCACCGCGGCCGGCGCCTACGAGTCGCTGGTCCGCGACGCCCGAGCCGGCCGCCTGAGCCTCGACGCTACCCGCACCTCGGTGCGGCGGGTGCTGGCACTGCGGGCGTCGCTGTAGGGAGCGGGCCGCTAGGGCACCCCGAGCCCGGGCGTGTCGGGGACCGCGATCGCGCCGCGCCGGGCGGGGAACGGGTCCGGGGCGTCGGCGAACCGATCGAGCGTGGCCAGACCGCAGGGCCGCCGCACCCGCAGGGCGGCCGCGGCGTGCAGCGCGGCGGCGATCCCCACCGGTCCGTCGAAGGTGGAGGCGAGGTAGACCTCGCTGCCCGCCGCCCGCGCGGCCCGGGCCGCGTCGAGCACCCCGCTGATGCCGCCCGCGCGGGCGATCTTGAGGCACACCGCGTCGGCGGCGGCGGACGCGACCGCGCCGGGCTGCGACGCGGTCTCGTCCATCGCGATGGGCACCCGCCCCTCCAGCGCCGCCCGGACCGTACGCAGCGGCTCGACGCCGTGGACGGGCTCCTCGCACAGCTCGATGCCGCGGACGGCAAAGCGCCGCAGGACGTTGACCGCCTCCTCCACCGACCAGGCGCCGTTGGCGTCGAGGCGGATCGCCACGCCTCGGCCCGCCGCCGCCCGCACCGCCGCCAGCCGCCCGGCGTCGCCGTCCACGCCGACCTTCAGCTTCAGGCAGCGAAAGCCGGCGGCGACCGCCGCCGCGGCGTGCGAGGCGGCCCGGGCCGCGTCCGTCGCCCCGATGGTCGAGTTGACCGGCACCTGCGTGAGCGGGTCGCCGGCGAGCAACCGCGCCACCGGGCGGTGCGCGCGGCGCCCGGCAAGGTCCCACAGGGCCACGTCTATGGCCGCGATGGCCTGGGGAAGCGAGCACCGGCGTCGGCAGGCGTCCAGGAGCTCGGCGCGCGGGATGCCGTCCCCGTCGGCCAGGACCTCCCGGCAGGCGTCGAGCTCGGCCCGCACCGCCTCCAGCCCGACGCCGTCGTAGGGCTCCAGCGGTGCGGCTTCGCCACAGCCCACCGCGCCGTCGCCTGCGCGCAGGCGAACCGCCAGCAGCCGGCGTTTCTCGATCAGCCCGAACGCGGTGGCTACCGGCGCCCGGAGGCGCAGCACCCGTGGCTCGACCTCGAGGATCATCGCGAGAGCAGCACGCCGGCCGACAGCAGGGTGCAGAAGGCGAGCTGCAGGGCGCCGGTGCGGGCCAGGGCCCGGTTGAGGGAGGGGCCGTCGGTCCGGGTGGCCACGATGCGGATCAGCGGCACGGCCAGCGGGACCGTGGCGAAGGCGAGGAGCACCCAGGCCGACAGGGACCCCGCCAGCCAGGTGATCGGGACGGTCAGGTAGGCGCCGAGGACCATCGCCGCGTAGACCCGGCGCGCCCGCTCGCGCCCCAGCCGAACGGCCAGCGTCCGCTTGCCGGCGCGCCGGTCGGTCTCCAGGTCGCGCACGTTGTTGACCAGGAGGATCGAGGCGGCGAGCAGGCCGACGGGCACCGCCAGGGCGAACGCCTGCCATGACAGGCGCTCGTCCTGGACGAAGTAGGACCCGGCGACCGCGACGATCCCGAAGAACAGGAAGACGAACACCTCCCCCAGCCCCTCGTAGCCGTACGGGCGGGGACCGCCGGTGTAGAGCACCCCGGCGAGGATCGAGGCCGCCCCGACCAGGAGCAGCTCCCAGCCGGCCACCGCGACCAGGTAGAGCCCCACCAGCACCGCCGCCGCGAACGACGCGTAGGTGGCGACCAGGACCTGGCGCGGAGGGACCAGGCCGCCCGCCGTGACCCGCACCGGGCCCAGCCGGTCGTCGCTGTCGGCGCCGCGACGCGCATCGGAGTAGTCGTTGGACAGGTTGGTCCCGACCTGGATCAGGAGCGCGCCGACCAGGGCGGCGGCGAACGCCAGCGGGCGGATGTGGCCGTCGACGGCCCCCAGCGCCGTACCGACCAGGACGGGCGCCACCGCGGCCGGCAGCGTCCGCGGTCGCGCCGCGGCCAGCCAGATCCGCACGCCGCGCGGCACGCCGGGTCTACGGCCGCCGCGGGAAACGGGAGAAGTCAGGGCGCCGCTTGTCG
>DATFPO010000077.1:0-2038 GCA_035264745.1 Solirubrobacteraceae bacterium
CCGTGGGCGCGATCCTCTACTTCGCCGTGGAGACGTCGATCTCGGGCATCGACATCGCCACCGTGGGCCTGATCCTGATGATCGTGGGGATCATCGGGCTGGTGATCTCCCTGTTCTGGATGACCGTCTGGGCCGACCGTCGACGCGAACGCGAGGCGACCGTCGTGCGCGACCGCCGCGACGTCTACTAGACGGCCGCTCCCGCGGCCGACGGCCGGCGCGACCGTCGAGGCGACGGCCTACCCGCCGGGCGGCACCCAGCCGCCGAACACCCGCTCCAGCTCGAGCGCCACGGCGATCGAGACGTGATCGCGTCCGGGCCCGGCGGCCACCTGGACCCCCACGGGCAGCCCGCGCCGGCCGAGTCCGAGCGGAACCTGGGTCACCGGCAGCCGCGCCAGGTTGAACGCCACCATCGGAGGCGCCCACCACAGCCGCCCCAGCAGCCGGCCGTGGCGAGGCGCCACCGCCGGCGCGGGGGGATGCAGGAGCACCCCGTCGCCGATCGTGGCGCGCAGCTCCCGCACCAGCGAGTCCCCCGCCGCCAGGACGCGCCGGGTCCGCCGCTCCGGAGTCAGCCTGGCCAGACGCTCGAGGCCCAGCATCATTCTGGTGGCCGCCGTGTGCGGGCCGCCGGGCCGCAGGGCGGCACGCCAGGTCAGCGGCGGCGCGCCGGCCCGGGCCAGGACTTCGCGGCCGCTGACCCCGGCCGAGGTCCGCAGCGCGGTCAGGTACATCTCAAGGGCCCGCCCCAGGCCCTGGGTGGACACCCGCTCCAGCTGCGCTCCCGCCGCCGCCAGTGCTCCCGCCGCCCGTTCGCGGGCCTCGGCGAGCTCGCGGCTGGGCCGGGCGAGCTTCCCGCTGCGGCCCACCGCCACCCGCAGCCCCTGCAGCGACAGCGCGGCGGGGTCTCCCAGCTGCGCCGGACGGCACAGCGGGTCCTCGCCGTCGGGTCCGGAGATGATCCGCAACAGGGGCATGAGGTCCTCGGCCCGGCGCGCCAGCGGGCCGGACACCACCAGGCCCGCGCTGTCGCCGGGCGCCGGCGGATACAGCCCGGTCAGCGGCACCAGTCCGAGCGAGGGCTTGTGCCCGAAGACGCCGTTGAAGAAGGCGGGCAGCCGGATCGACCCGCCGAGGTCGGTGCCCAACCCGATGGGCGAGCCGCCGCTGCCGACGGCGGCGGCCTCGCCGCCGGAGGAGCCGCCGGCCGTGCGCACCGGGTCGTAGGGGTTGGACGTGCGGCCGTAGACCCGGTTGTTCGTCTCGACCCAGATGGCGAGCTCGGAGACGTTGGTCAGGCCGAGCAGGATCGCGCCGGCGTCGAGCAGCCGGCGGGCGATCGGGGCGGTGCGGCGGCAGCGGTGGTCGCGGCGCGCCACCACGCCGGCCGAATGGGGCATCCCCTCGACGCCGATCGTCTCCTTGATCGTGCAGGGGACGCCGAGCAGGGGCGGCAGGGAATCGGGATCCTCGGCCGCGCCGACCCGGGCGTCGACGGCCTCGGCCTCCCGGCGGGCGGCGTCGTAGCGCGGCACGACCACCGCGTTGATGCGCGGGTTGACCCGCTCCAGCAGCGATATGTGCGCCTCGACGACCTCGCGGGCGCTGGCCCGCCGCTCCCGGATGGCGGCCGCGAGCTCGACCGCCGAGCTTCGCGTGTGCTCGCTCACTCCCGCTGGCAGCGGGGCATCCCGATCGGGCGAATGTGCCGGTAGCGACTGCGAGGGGTGGCGTAGTAGATCTGCACCGTCTCGTCACAGCGAAACCGGCGCTGGATGACCGGGTCTGCCTGGCTGACCGTGAAGAACTCGCAGTTCACGACGTGCGGGGTCACCCGCACGCAGCGGGTCACCTGCGAGGTTGCGTCCTGGGTGGGCCAGGTCACGGCGGCCAGCGCCGCGGCGTAGCTGCGCGCCTTGGCCAGCGCCAGCCCGATCGTGAGCGTGTGGCCCTCGGCGGCGGCCGGGGTGGCGAGAATCGCCCCCAGGGCCAGGATGCAGGCCAGCCGCCTCATGCCGCCGCGGCGGCCTCGGCC
>DATFPO010000078.1:0-2188 GCA_035264745.1 Solirubrobacteraceae bacterium
CGGCCCGCAGCGTGCAAGTGGCCGGGCAGGTCGCGCCGGGCGCGTCGCCGGAGGTGTTGACGACGACTGTGGCCGCCTGAGCGGGCGAGGCCGCCGGGAGCGTCCCGAGTAGCAGCAGGGGGGCACACAGCAGGGAGAGCACGACGTGACGGCGCGCGGGCATGGGCTGCTTCCTCCTCGGCATGGTCTGCTCGGCGTGAGCACCCACGCACGAGGACCGCCACCGGGCCGCCCCTCCCGCACGCTGGCGCGGCCAGTATAGGCGCGGACACAACGGGCGACAAGCCGAGTCGCGAGCAGGGGTGCCCTGCACGAATCCGGAAAGCTGAGAGAACATGGGGTAGGCAGGGTCCGGGAGGGCAGGGTGGCGAGGCGAAGGCGTGAGCGGCTGAGCGCGGAGCGGTGGAGTGAGGCGGCGGCCCCGGTGTGGACGGAGCTGGTGGCGTGGCGGGAGGCGCATCCGAGGGCGACGTTCAGCGAGATCGAAGCGGAGCTGGACCGGCAGATGAGCCAGATGCGAGCGCGGATGCTGGGCGACCTGGCGCTGGCGTCGGCGAGGGCGGACTTGCAGGCGGCGAGGGTGGAGGAGCGACCCCGCTGCGAGCGGTGCGGGGCGGTGCTGCAGGCCCACGGGCAGGAGGAGCGGGGGGTGGTCACCCAGGGCGGGGTCGAGGTCCGGCTGGCGCGGTCGTATGCGACCTGTCCTCGCCGCGGGGACCGGTCTTTTCCCCCTGGACGCTGAGCTGGGGCTGCTGCCCGGGAGCCTGACGCCCCAGTTGCAGGCGAGCCTGGTGCGGCTGGGGAGCTGGATGCCGTTCGCGCACGCGGCACGGGAGTTGGGGCGGCTGACCGGCGCGGTGGTCAGCGAATCGCTGGCGGCACGGCTGGCCGAGGCGGCCG
Organism: Solirubrobacteraceae bacterium; assembly: GCA_035264745.1. Classification (GTDB taxonomy): domain Bacteria; phylum Actinomycetota; class Thermoleophilia; order Solirubrobacterales; family Solirubrobacteraceae; genus DATAEY01. Next base: position 901 of record DATFPO010000078.1, read on the forward strand.
GGGCGGCGTACGTGGCCGAGCAGACGGCGGCGGTCGGCCGGCTGGAGCGGCAGCCGACGCCGGAACCGGTCGGGCCGGGCCTGCTGCAGCTCAGCGCCGACGGGGCGATGATCTCGCTGGTCGGCAAGCAGTGGACGGAGGTCAAGACCCTGGCAGTCGGGCGGATCGTCCGGGCGGTGGATGGGACGGTCCGGACGCGGGAGCTGTCGTACTTCTCACGTCGGGCCGAGCATACCGCGTTCCGGCGGCTGGCGCTGGTCGAGACGTACCGGCGCGGGGTCGGCACCGCCCTGGCGGTCGTGGCCGTCGTGGACGGGGCCGACTGGCTGCAACGGTTCATCGACTTCCACCGTCCCGATGCGATCCGCATCCTCGACTTCCCCCACGCGGTCGAGTACCTGACCCACGCCAGCCACGAGGCCCACGGCACCGGCACGGCCGCGACCAGCGAGTGGCTCGCCACCCAGGCCCACGCCCTCAAGCACGCCGGGCCCGGCCCGGTCCTGGCCGCGCTCCGCGCCCTGCCGCCCGGCGAGCACCGCGACACCGCGCTGGGCTACCTGGAACCACGGCTGGCCCGGCTCCAGTACCCGACCTTCCGGGCCGCCGGTTACCCGATCGGCAGCGGCATCGTCGAGAGCGCCAACAAGGTCGTCGTCCAGGACCGGCTCAAGGGCAGCGGGATGCACTGGGCGCCCGCCAGCGTCGACCCGATGCTGGCGTTGCGTACCGTCGTCTGCGCCGACCGCTGGGATGAGGCCTGGCCCCAGATCAGCGCCCGCCTCCGCGCCGACGCCCGCGAGCGCAGCCGCCACCTTCGTGCCGCACGCCAGGCCGCCCGGGCCACCAGCCAGCCCCCCGTCGCCCCCACGCCGACCCCTGCGACCCCTACCCCCTCGCCGACCGGCTCCCCGCCGACCCCCAAGTCAATCGTCGGCGGCCGGCCCACCACGGCCCATCCCTGGAACCGACGCTTCCTCCCTCACCGGCCCGCTCAGCCTGCGGAAAACTGACGGGCACCCTCGCCTCCACCGCCTGAACGTTGCCTGACGGCCCGTCTTCAGCAGCCAGCCTCGGGCGTGGTTTCGCCTATCTGGCCGCTGGTTTGGCATAGAGGGTTCGCCCTTCCCGGACGGCCGTGGTGATGAATGCGTCTGTAACGTCGCGCCACGCGTCGATCTCGTCGGGGGTCCAGACGACGACATTCTTCGCGACGTTGAGGCCGGCCAACGCGCGGAGGGAGCGGGGCGCACGGCGGTAGCGGGGAAGGGACGACTCCTCCACGATA
>DATFPO010000079.1:0-7156 GCA_035264745.1 Solirubrobacteraceae bacterium
TCATCGGCGAGGAGGACGAGGTCGTCGAGGCGGCCGCCCAGCACGCGGTCTCGATGCACCAGCACGAGGACAACGCCGAGCTGCGCGAGATGATCCGCGGGATCGTCGAGGACGAGGAGTCCTGGCGGGCCAGCGAGCCCAGCGGCACGCCCTCCGCATAGGCGTTCCCGCACACGCCGTCGGCTGATCGCGGGCGCCGGCGGCGTCCGTTGCGATACTCGGCTCGGTGCCCGAGCTGCCCGAGGTCGAGACCATCGTCCGTCAGCTGGCCCCCCGTGTGGAGGGCCGGCGACTGGAGCGCGTCGAGGTGCTCGACGCCCGCTGGTGCCGTCCGGTGGCGCCCGCGCAGCTGGCCGCGGCGCTGGCCGGGCGGACGGTCGAGCGCCTCGGGCGCCGCGGCAAGTACCTGGTGTGGGAGTTGGGCGAGGTCTTCCTCCTCATGCACCTGCGGATGACCGGGACGCTGCTCTACGAGCCCGCCGGGCCACCGGTTCACGCCCGCGCCCATCTCGACCTCGACGACGGGCACCGGCTGGTGGTCTGCGATCCCCGCCGCTTCGGCACCGCCGAGCTGGCCCGGAACCGCCAGGAGATGGCCGACTTCTTCGCCGCGCGACTGGGCGTGGAGCCGCTCGGCCCCGAATTCACCGATTCGCACCTGCGGGCGCTGGCCAGCGGCCGCCGGGCGCCGGTGAAGGCCTTCCTGCTCGATCAGAGCCGGATCGCGGGCGTCGGCAACATCTACGCCGACGAGGCCCTGTTCCGGGCCGGCATCCATCCCCTGCGGCCGGCCGGCCGGCTGACCACCGGCCAGCTCGGCGATCTGCGCCGTGCGGTGGTGTCCTCGCTGCGCGCCGGCATCGGGGCGGGGGGCGCCACGATCGACGACTACCGCGACGTCGACGGGCTCCGGGGAGGCTTCCAGGACCAGTTCCTGGTCCACCGCCGCGCCGACCATCCGTGCCCGCGCTGCGGCGACACGATCGTCAAGCTAGTGGCGGCCGGGCGAGGGACCTACGCCTGCGAGAGCTGCCAGCCGCGCCCGCGGCGGCGACGGCTACGAGGGGCTCAGCGATCGGCCAGCAGCTCGGTGAGCCGGCCGTCCTGATCGGCATCTCGCAGCTCGTCCAGGCCGCCCAGGGTCAGGCCGCCGACCGTGATCTGGGGAAAGGTCGTGAGGCCGGTGCGGCGGGCCAGCTCGGCTCGTCCGACCGGGTCCTTTGACAGATTGACCTCGTCGAATTCGATGCCCCGCTGGGAGAGCAGCGCCTTGGCGTTGCCGCACCGCGCGCATCGATCGGTGGTGTAGATGGTCACCCTCGCCATTACTTCAAAAAGTATAGCGGTAGCTGGACGGCCCCGGAAGCTCCGCTGACCGTGCCGGGCGCGGTCAGGACAGAGGCCATCGTCCTGCGCTCGATCCGCTACGGCGAGGCGGACCGGGTCCTTCACCTCTACACCCCGGCACGGGGCCGCGTGGGCGCGATCGCCAAGGGGGTGCGCCGGGCCCGCAGCCGGTTCGGCGGGCGGCTCGAGCCCTTCTTTCGCCTGGCCCTGATCCTCCACGAGGGCAGGGGCGAGCTGCTCACCGTGACCTCGGCCGAGACGCTGTCCGCCCATCCCCGGCTGCGCGAGCATCACGGCTCGCTCGACGCGGCCGCTCGCGCCTGCGACGCGGTCGCGCGACTGTTCGAGTCGGGAGATCCCAACCCCGCGGTCTACCACCTGCTGGCCAACCAGCTCGGCCTGCTCGACTCGGCACCCGGACGGGCGGGACGAGCCAACCAGCTGGCGTTCCGGCTCAAGCTGCTGGTGGCCGCGGGGCTCGGCCCCCAGCTCGAGGCCTGCGTCGCATGCGGAGACCGCGAGCATCTGAGCGGCTTCTCGGGAGCGGGTGGCGGTGTCGTGTGCAGCGCCTGCGAGGCGTCGGCGTTCGGACTCGACGCCGAGGCCCACCACTTCCTGGTCGGCGCGCTCGGCGCGCCTCTGAGCCGGGCCCCGAGCGCCCGGGAGCGGGCGCTGGCGCAGGCCGAGCGTGCGATCCGCGAGACGGTGGAGCACCACGCCCAGGTTCGACTGCGCCCGGCGGCCGCGGCCTGACGCCCGACTAGACTCGCACCGTGGAGGCAGGTCGCACCACGGCCCCGTCCCGGCCCCGGGCGGTAGCCACCAAGTACGTGTACGACTTCGTCGAGGGCTCGCGGGAGATGCGCGAGCTGCTGGGGGGCAAGGGCGCCAACGTGGCCGAGATGTCCCGGGTCCTCGGCCCGGAGCGCGTCCCGGCCGGTTTCACGATCACCACCGAGGCATGCGTGGCCTATCTGGCCGCGGGCGAGGAGCCCGAGGGGCTGGCCGAGCAGGTCGCCGAGGCGCTCGACCGCCTGGAGCGCTCGGCCGGCAAGCGGCTGGGAGACCCCGGCGACCCGCTGCTGGTCTCGGTTCGCTCCGGCGCGCGCGAGTCCATGCCCGGGATGCTCGACACCGTGCTCAACCTCGGCCTCCACGACGGCTGCGTGGACGGGCTCGCCGCGATGAGCGCCAACCAGTGGTTCGCCTGGGACTCCTATCGGCGCTTCGTGCAGATGTTCGGCAACGTGGTGCGCGGGATCCCGGGTGATCTGTACGAGCGCGAGCTGACCGCCGCACGCTCGGCGGCCGGCGTGGAGCTGGACACCGACCTGCCGGTGCAGGCGCTGCGCGATCTGGTGGATCGGTTCAAGGCGGCGTTCAGCCAGCGAACCGGCGAGGAGTTTCCCCAGGACCCGGGCGAGCAGCTGCGCCAGGCCGTCCGCGCGGTGTTCGACTCGTGGTCGGGCGACCGCGCGGTCCAGTACCGGCGCATCAACCGGATCCCCGACGACTGGGGCACCGCGGTGAACGTGCAGCGGATGGTGTTCGGCAACCGAGGCCAGACGTCCGGCTCGGGAGTCGCCTTCACGCGCGACGAGGTGACCGGCGCGCCACGGCCCTCGGGTGACTTCCTGGTCAACGCCCAGGGCGAGGACGTGGTGTCGGGCGTGCGCAACACGCGGGAGATAGACGAGCTGCGCGACCTGATGCCCGAGGTCTACGCCGAGCTGATGGAGATCTTGGGCATCCTCGAGCGCCATTACCGCGACATGCAGGATGTGGAGTTCACGATCGAGGACGGGCGCCTGTACATGCTGCAGACGCGCAGCGCCAAGCGCCCGGCCCAGGCGGCGGTGCGCTTCGCGGTGGACGCGGTGCGCGAGGGACTGCTCGGGCGCGATGAGGCGCTGCTGACCATCGACGCGGCGAGCCTCGACGCGCTGCTGCATCCCACCTTCGACCCCGCCGCCGAGTACCGGGTGCTCGCCCGCGGGGTGGCCGCCTCGCCCGGCGCCGCCAAGGGGACGATCGTGTTCAGCGCCCCCGACGCGGTCGCCGCAGCCGAGGAGGGCCGTGACGTCGTCCTGGTGCGGCCATTCACCGAGGCCGATGACGTGGCGGGCTTCGCTGCCGCCCGAGGCATCCTCACCAGCGAGGGCGGCAAGGCGTCGCACGCCGCGCTGGTCGCGCGCGGCATGGGACGCCCCTGCGTCTGCGGCGCCTCGGAGCTGGCCATCGACCTGTCGGCCCGCTCGATGACGGCCGGGGACACCGTTCTGAGGGAGGGGGACCCGATCGCCATCAACGGGACCACCGGCGACATCACCGTGGACGACGTCGCGCTGGTGGAGCCCGAGATGGGCGACGAGTTCGCGACGGTGCTGGCCTGGGCCGACGAGCTGCGCAGGCTGGGGGTGCGCACCAACGCCGACACGCCCGACGACGCTCGCCGCGCGCGCCAGTTCGGGGCCGAGGGCATCGGCCTGTGCCGGACCGAGCACATGTTCTTCAACCCCGAGCGCGATGCGCTGGTGAAGCGCATGTTCCTGAGCGCTGAGGGCTGGCGGCGGCTGCGGGCTGACGCGCAGCAGGCCGCCGACGACGAGCGCCCGGACGCGCAGCGGCGATTCGACCAGGCGGACGCGGCGTTCTGGCGCGAGCTGAGCGAACTGCAGGCGCTCCAGCGCGCCGACTTCGAGTCGATCCTGGAGGCCATGGACGGCCGGCCGGTCACCATCCGGCTGCTCGACCCTCCGCTGCACGAGTTCCTCCCGGTCGAGCACTTCCGCGCCGAGGTCGAACGCCTCGAGCAGGAGGGTGGGGACGACCGGCTCGAGACCGCCCGGCGCGAGCTCGCCCTCGTCGAGTCGCTGAGCGAGGCCAATCCCATGCTGGGCACCCGGGGCGCGCGGCTCGGGATCCTCTACCCGCCGATCTACGAGATGCAGGTGCGGGCGATCCTCGAAGCCGCGATCGCGACGGCCCGGGGCGGAGACCCGCCGCGGGTCGAGATCATGCTGCCGCTGATCGCCTACGAGACCGAGTTGCGCCTGCTGCGCGAGTTCATGGTCCGCGTGGCGGAGGAGACGATGGAGGCCGCCGGAGAGCGGGTCGAGTACTCGGTGGGGACGATGATCGAGCTGCCCCGGGCCTGCCTGGTGGCCGCCCGCATCGCCCACTACGCGGACTTCTTCTCGTTCGGCACCAACGACCTGACCCAGACCGCCCTGGGCTTCTCGCGCGACGACATCGAGGCGCGCATCCTGGCCCGCTACATCGACCGCAAGATCCTCGACCGCTCGCCGTTCGAGACCATCGACGAGCCGGGCGTGGGGGCGCTGGTCCGCCTGGCCGCCCGCAGCGGCCGGGAGGCCAGGCCCGACCTCAAGCTCGGAATCTGCGGCGAGCATGGGGGGGACCCCGACTCGATCGAGTTCTTCGAGCGGGTCGGGCTGGACTACGTCTCGTGCTCTCCCTACCGGGTGCCGGTGGCCCGGGTGGCCGCGGCGCAGGCGGCCGTCCGTGCCGCCTGAGCCGGGCGTCGGGCGACCGTTCTCGCTGCGACAATCGGCTCATGGACAGCGCCGCGCCTCCGACCTCCGCGCACGCCGGCTTCGCCGAGCGGATGCGCGCCCGGGAGGAGGAGACCCTGGCCGAGCACGCCACCCGCTCGTACCCGGCTGGCCGACCGCGGCCGGAGCCCGAGAGCCCGCTGCGCACGCCCTTCCAGCGCGACCGGGACCGCATCCTGCACTCCAAGGCGTTCCGGCGCCTGAAGGACAAGACCCAAGTGTTCGTGGCGCCCGAGGGCGACCACTACCGCACCCGGCTGACCCACACCCTGGAGGTGACGCAGGTCTCCCGCACGGTGGCCCGGGCCCTGCGGCTCAACGAGGACCTGGTCGAGGCGATCGGCCTGGGCCACGACCTCGGGCATCCGCCGTTCGGCCACATCGGCGAGGCGGTGCTGGACGACTGCCTGCGAGAGCGTTTCGCAACCGGGTTTCGCCACCACGAGCACTCGCTGCGGGTGGTGGACGTCCTGGAGGGCGACGGCGCCGGGCTCAACCTCAGCCATGCGGTCCGCGACGGGATCCTCTGTCACTCGGGGAGGGCGCCGCGTCCCGCGACGCCGGAGGGGCGGATCGTGCGCCTGGTGGACCGGATCGCCTACATCAACCACGACATCGACGACGCGCTGCGGGCCGGCGTCATATCGCCCGGGGACCTGCCCGCGGGCGAGATTGCCTGCCTAGGTCCGACCGGCGGGCAGCGGGTGGACGCGCTGGTGAGCGACCTGGTCGAGCACTCCGAGCGCGCCGGCGACATCGTCCAGGGCGAGCAGGTGGCGGCCGCCATGAATCGCCTGCGCACGTTCATGTTCGAGCACGTGTACATGGGTGCCGAGGCACGACGCGAGCACCGCCGCATCGAGACCGTGCTGCGCACCCTGTTCGACCACTACTGCGAGGAGCCCGACGAGCTTCCTGACCCTCGGCCGACGGGGGATGCCACCGCGCCCGACGGTCTCGGACAACGGGTCACCGACTACCTGGCCGGGATGACCGACCGCTTCTGCATCCGCAGGTTCCGATCGCTCACCGTGCCGCATTCGTTCGCGTGATGGCCCGCATCAGCGCCGACTCCCGCGAGCGAGTCCGCGACGCGGTGGACATGGTGGAGGAGGTCTCGGCGCGCACCGAGCTGCGGCGCGCCGGGGCCGGCACGCTCAAGGGGCTGTGCCCGTTCCACGAGGAGCGCACGCCGTCCTTCCAGGTCGACCCGGTCAAGAAGCTCTACCACTGCTTCGGCTGCGGAGCCGGCGGCGACGTCTTCCGGTTCGTGATGGAGACCGAGGGCGTCGACTTCCGCGGGGCGTTGGAGCTGCTGGCCGACCGCTACGGCGTCGCCCTGGAGCGCGAGGACGAGGATCCCGCCACCGCCGCCCGGCGCCAGCGACGGGAGCGCCTCTACGGCCTCCTGGCGCGGGCCGCCGACCACTACGCCAGGTTCCTGTGGGAGGCGGCCGAGGCCGCCGCGGCGCGCGAGTACCTGGCCTCGCGGGGGCTGGAGGAGGCGACGCTGCGCGAGTTTCGCGTGGGCTACGCTCCCAGCGCCTGGGACCACATGTACGTGCGCTCCAGGCAGGCCGGCTTCACCGAGGACGAGCTGCTCACGGCAGGGCTGGCCCAGCGCTCCCAGCGGCGTCCGTCGCTGTACGACCGCTTCCGCGCCCGCCTGATGTTCCCGCTGTGCGACCTGCGCGGACGGGTGGTCGGCTTCGGCGCGCGGGCGCTGCGGGAGAGCCAGCTGCCCAAGTACCTCAACAGCAGTGAGGGCGAGCTCTACCACAAGGGCCGCCACCTGTTCGGGGCCGATCGGTCCCGGGCCGCGGCGGCCCGGGCGGGGGAGGTCGTGGTGGTCGAGGGGTATACCGACGTCCTCGCCCTTCACCAGGCCGGCATGCCGAACGCGGTCGGGATCATGGGCACGTCCATGACCGAGGCCCAGCTGGCCGAGGCCGCGCTCCTGGCGCCGCGGGTGGTGCTGGCGCTCGACGCCGACGCGGCGGGCCAGGAGGCCATGGTGCGCGCCGCCCGGGTCGCCGCTCGGCGGTCGCTGGACCTGCGCGTGGTCGCGCTGCCGTCTGGGGAGGACCCCGCGGACCTGGTCGGCGGGGAGGGTCCCGACGCCGTGCGGGCCCGGCTGGCCGAGTCGGTGCCGTTCCCGCGCTTCGAGGTCGAGCGCGTGCTGGCGGCGGCCGACCTATCCACCGCCGACGGTCGTGATCGGGCCCTGGAGCGGC